>JBCBPG010000060.1:0-11339 GCA_039820865.1 Pseudomonadota bacterium | reverse complement strand
GGCTGCGCCATGCTGACCCGCGTCACCCATCGCGAGGTGGGCGGGCGCGGCATCCGCGTCATCGGCCTCAGCCCCGGCACCGTCGCGACCGAGATGCAGCGCGTCATCAAGGCCTCGGGCATCAACCCGGTCAGCCGGCTCGACTGGGACGTCCATATCCCGGCCGACTGGCCCGCGCGCGCGATCCTCTGGCTCTGCGGCCCGGCGGGCGACCGCTTCGCCGGCGAGGAGGTGAGTCTCCGCCGCGAGGAGATCCGCCGCGAGATCGGCCTGATCGACTGACATCCGGGCACCCGGGCACCCGGGGCGGGGCGTCGCACCGGTTGCCCGCCGGTGCCACGGCGCCATCTGCCTGTCAGGGCACGGTAGGGCGGAGGCGATGGCGGAGTTTCTGAGCCTGGAGGCGGTGGAAAAGGCCTATCCCACGCCGCAGGGGCCGCTGGCGGTCCTGCGCGGCGTCGACCTGGCGCTGGCCGGCGGCACCACGCTGGCGCTGACCGGCGAGAGCGGGTCGGGCAAGTCGACGCTGATGCACCTGATCGCGGGGCTCGACACGCCGGATGCGGGCACCATCGCGCTGGAAGGCCGCGACCTGGCCGCCATGACCGAGCGCGCGCGGGCCGAGTGCCGGCGCACCCGGCTCGGGATCGTGTTCCAGCAGTTCAACCTCGTCCCCTCGCTTTCGGTCGGCGACAACCTCGGCTTCCAGGCGCGGCTGGCCGGCCGGTTCGACGCCACCTGGACGACGGTGCTGGCCGAGCGGCTGGGCCTGGCCACCGCGCTCGACCGCTATCCCGAGCAGCTCTCGGGCGGGCAGCAGCAGCGCCTGGCGCTGGGGCGCGCGCTGGCCGCCCGGCCGCGGCTGCTGCTGGCCGACGAGCCGACCGGCAATCTCGACGAGGAGACGGCCGAGACGGTGATGGCGCTGACGCTGGAGCTGGTGGCCGAGACCGGCTGCGCCTTTCTCATGGTGACCCATTCGACCCGCCTTGCCGCCCGGCTCGACCGCGTCGTCCATCTCGAAGGCGGGCGCCTCGCCACCCGCCGCGCCGCGGCCTGAGGGCAGGGCGGCGGTGGGGAACCCGGTCTTCTGGATCGTGCTGCGGGCGCTGGCCAGCCACTGGCGGCGCAACCCGGTGCAGCTGGCCGCGCTGGTGGTCGGTCTGGCCGCCGCCACCGCGCTCTGGTCGGGGGTGCAGGCGCTGAACGGCGAGGCGCGGGCCAGCTACGACCAGGCGGTCGAGCGTGTGGCCGGCGGCGCCCCGCGGCTGGTGGCGCGCGACGGCGGCCGCATCGACCCGGCCGACTGGGCCGCGCTCCGCCGCGCCGGCTGGCCGGTGAGCCCGCTGATCGAGGCGGAGGTCCAGGTCCGGGGCGAGACCCTGCGCCTGGCCGGCATCGACCCGCTCAGCCTGCCGCCGGGCGCCGGCCCGGGCCTGGCGGATGCCGGCGGGGCGGGCGCCGATGGCTCTTCGGCCGGCGCGCTCGCCGCCTTCCTGCTGGCGCCCCATCGCGCCCTGGTCGCGCCCTCGACGCTGGAGCGGCTCGGGGCGGCGGCAGGCGACACGCCGGCGCTCTCCGGTCCGGATGCCGCGACGCTGCCGCCGCTGGTGGCGGTCGATGGCATCGCGCCGGGCGTGGTGGTGATGGACATCGCGGCGGCGGACCGGCTGGCGGGACAGGACGGGCGGCTGACGGCGCTGGCCGTCGACCCCGACGATGCGCGCCCCCGCCGCCCGCTGGCCGAGGTGACGGGCGATCGGCTCACCCGGATCGAGACGGGGCAGCCCGGCGATCTCGACCGGCTGACCCGCTCGTTCCACATGAACCTCACCGCCTTCGGGCTGCTGAGCTTCACCGTCGGGCTCTTCATCGTGCACGCGGCCATCGGCCTCGCCTTCGAGCAGCGGCGCACGATGTTCCGCACGCTGCGCGCGACGGGGGTGTCGACGCGCCTTCTCTGCGCCGCGCTGATGGCCGAGATCCTGGCGATCGCGCTGGCGGCGGGGCTGGTGGGGCTGCTCGGCGGCTACGCGATTGCCGCAGCGCTGCTGCCGGACGTCGCTGCCACCGTCGGCGGGGTCTATGGGGCCGAGGTCGCGGGGGGCCTGGCGCTCCGTCCCTCCTGGTTCCTCGCCGGGCTGGCGATGGCGCTGGCGGGGGCGCTGGCAGCGGCGGGTCAGAGCCTCTGGCGCGCGGTGCGGATGCCGGTGCTGGCGAGCGCGCTGCCCGAGGCCTGGGCGGCCGAGCAGCGGCGCTGGCTGATCCGCCAGGGCCTGGCCGCCGTCGCGGTCGCGCTCGCCGCGCCCCTCCTGCCGGTGGTGCTGGACGGGCTGATCGCGGGTTTCGCCATGATGGCGGCGCTGATCGTGGCCGCCGCGCTGGCGCTGCCGGTCGCGGTCGCGGCGCTCCTGGGCCTGGCCGAGCGGCGGGCGGCGCCCGGGCTCGCCCGCTGGTTCTGGGCCGACAGCCGCCAGCAGCTCTCGGGGCTCTCGCTGGCGCTGATGGCGCTTCTGCTGGCGCTGGCGGTCAATATCGGCGTCGGCACCATGGTCGGCAGCTTCCGCGCAACCTTCACGGCCTGGCTGGAGGACCGGCTGGCGGCCGACATCTACCTTCGCGCCAAGGACGACGCGCAGGCCGCTGACGTCAGGGCCTTTTTCGAGGCCGATCCGGCGGTCGGCCGTGTCCTGCCGAACTGGCTGGCCGAGACGCGGCTCCAAGGCTGGCCGGTCGAGGTCTACGGTTTCGCCGACGACCCCCTGTACCGCGAGCGCTGGCCGCTGATCGACGCGCTCGACGCGCCCTGGGACCAGGTCGCGGCGGGCGAGGGCGTGCTGGTCTCCGAGCAGATGTCCTATCGCCTCGACCTCGCCCCCGGCGATCGGCTGGCAGTGCCGACCGAGGCGGGGCGCTGGGAGGGCGTGGTCGCAGGCGTCTACGCCGATTATGGCAACCCAAAGGGACAGATACGCGTCGACGTTGCCGTGCTGACGCAGCAGTTCCCGGAGGTCGAGCGCCTCCGCTTCGGCGTCCGCCTCGTGGCGCCGGAGGAGACGGGCCGCCTGATCGCGGCGCTGGAGGCGCGCTTCGCCATGGGGCTCGACCAGGTGCGCGACCAGCGGGGGATCCGGGCGCTCTCTCTCTCGATCTTCGAGCGGACCTTCGTGGTGACGGGGGCGCTCAACACGCTGACGCTGGGCGTGGCGGGGATCGCGCTGCTCACATCGCTGGTCACGCTGTCGGGGCTGAGGCTGCCGCAGGTCGCGCCGGTCTGGGCGATCGGGCTCACGCGCCGCCAGCTGGGGCTGATGGAGCTTGCCAAGATGCTGATGCTGGCGCTGGTGACGGCGCTCCTGGCGCTGCCGCTGGGGCTGGGGATCGCCTGGCTGCTGCTGGCGGTCATCAATGTCGAGGCCTTCGGCTGGCGGCTGCCGCTGGTCCTGTTCCCGGGCGACTGGGCGCGGCTGGTGGCGCTGGCGCTTGTCACTGCCGCGCTGGCGACCGCGCTGCCGATCTGGCGGCTGGCACGCATCGCGCCCGCCCGCCTCATCGCCGTCTTCGCCGCAGCGCGCTGATCTACCAGTGCAGCGTGCCGGGCGGGCCCTTGAACGGGCCCTCGAGGTTGGGCGTGGTCCAGCCGCCGTAGAAGTCACTCGGCTGGGGCGTGGCCAGCGCGTCGCCGACCAGGCAGCGGTCGAAGCGCGAGGGGTAGAAGGCGAGGAAACCCGCGATGGGCCGGAAGGCGGGCGTGGGCTGGGGATAGCACCAGGCAGCGCCGGGCAGGCTGGCGCGGCCCGCGATCACATCGAAATAGGCGGCGCGACCCTTCCACTCGCAGAGCGAGCCGCCACCTGCGGGCTTGAGCACCGCGCCGACGTCGCCCGGCGGCAGGTAGTAGGTCGGCGGGTGCGAGGTCTCGAGCACGCGCCAGGCGGCGGTGGTGTCGGCCACGGTCTCGCCGGCGTGCACGATGCGCACCCGCTCGGCCACGCGGACCAGGCGCGGCGGGCGCGGGTAGTCCCAGACCCGCTCCGGGGCGAGCGCGGTTTCAGGGGCCGTCCCGGGGTCGCTCATCCCGTCAGCTTCGCGGTGCCGACATAGATGATGGCGCTGAAGGGGGTCACGCCGAAGGTGAAGTCGAGGCGGCGGTTGATCCCGGTCGGGCCGAGGCCGCGGACGGGCGAGGGCTCGAACCCCGCCTCGCGCAGCATCGCGGCCAGTTCCGAGGGCCTGATGAACATCGCCGGGTCGTGGGTGCCCTTGGGCAGGAGGCCCAGCACGTCCTCGGCCGCGGTGATCACGACCAGGCGCGACAGGACGTTGCGGTTGATCGTGTCGTAGCAGAACAGGCCACCGGGGCGGAGGACGCGGGCGGTCTCGGCCAGCACCTTCGGCACGCTCTCGACATGCTCCAGCACGTCGACCGAGACGACGATGTCGAAGCTCGCATCGGGGTAGGGCAGGGCCTCGCCGACGCCCACGTCGTAGCGGATGTCGAGCCCGCCGGCCTCGGCATGGGTGCGCGCGCTCTCGACCGCGCGGGCGGCGGGGTCGATGCCGGTCACGTGGGCGCCGCGGGTGGCCAGCGCCTCGGACAGGAAGCCGCCGCCGCAGCCGAGATCGAGCACGTCGCGCCCCTCCCAGGACCCCACCATGCGCTCGAAATGGCGCAGCCGCGCCGGCACCATGTTGGCGAGCGTTCGCAGCCAGCGCGTCGAGCCGTCCCACCACCGGTCGGCGACGTCGTCATAGATCGTCAGGTCGTTGCGCGTCGCGGCCATCGCCCCCATCCCGTCGCCTGCCGGCCGGCACCATGGCCTGCATCGCCAGCTAGGGCCGCGCCCGCGCGCGCCAACGCCTGCCCACCGGGACACCGGGTCGCGCCCGGGGCCGGACAGCCTGTCCCGGCGCGGTGCAAGGGGTATTCACGACGTGTTGACAGTTCCGGAGGGCATCCAAGGCCGACTCGGTTTCGTGCGAATCTCTTGGTTCCAGAGCGCCACCATTCTGCCCGGATTGCGACGATTGCACCAAATTCGGACCCACCTGCGCCCCACTTGCGCCTAATTCCCGAACATCTCTCCACCATACCTTCCCGTTTATCGCGTTCTGCACAGTCCTAAAGCGAGAATTGCAACCACAGATCGTGGCGAATTGGGCGGTGGATGTGGTTTTCTTGTGCCGAGAGAGCTTTCGAGTATGGTCACATCCGCAAGTGGGTGCTTGGGAACCGCGTGGGTCGCGTCAGGTGACAGGCTCGATATGGGGGATCAGGGTCAATGATGACCTTGCAGAAATTTCGACGTGACGAGGAGGGGAGCAGCGCGATGGAGCTGCTCGTGAGCTTGCCGCTCCTCGTCAGCATGATGCTGATCACGGCGAATTACGGCCTTCTGCTCAACACGCGCGAGGCGCTGGACAGCGCGACGCGCGATGCGGCGCGGCTGTTGATGCGCGCGCCGTCCGACTGCGTGGCCGACGCCAACGCCACCGGCATGCTGCCGGTTCCGTATCCGCACTTCATCAGCGAGGCCGAGACGCTGATCGCCGACCGGATGGGCGTCGATGTCGCCGACGTCCAGCTCGGCGTCCGGGACCAGCCCGTGCAGGTCTACTACGTGTCCGGCAGCGAGGCGCTGGCGGGCGAGAGCTACTACGCGGTCGTCGTCACCGTGACGGTCCAGATGGATCGCTTCGCGCTGCTCGAGACCTTCATCGGCGACACGGCGCTGACCGCGGCCGAGACCGGCCGCTGGTATGCGGGCACCGTGCCGGGCGCGGTCTCCTGCACCAAGGCCGAGGTCGACTCCGGCGTCTGCGATCTCAGTCGCAAGAGCAGCTGTGACCCGGTCTGAGGTAGGGAGAGCCGATCGATGAATGCGCTTCAGAACTTCCTCGACGACGAGACCGGCGCGACGGTGCTGGAGACGCTGGTCGTCTTCATGCCGATCCTCACGATGGTCTATGCCAATGTCGAGGTGATCCTCAGCTTCTACTCGGTGAACGCGGCGCAGAAGGCCGCTCAGGCGGCGGCCCGGATCGCCGCGGGGCAGACGCCGATCTTCCAGGGCGCGTCGCTCTACGACCCGGCCACCGGCACGGTTGTCCGCAACCAGCTCAACCCGGTCTACGATGGCGCGCCGCCCTGCTATCAGCCCGATGGTGCCGCGGCGGCCTGCACGATCCCCGACGACACGGGCTGGGTCTGCAACGGCGCCACGGTGGACTCGGACTCCAGCTGCAACGCCAACCAGTTCGGCCTGCTGATCACCGAGCTGCAGCGCTTCTTCCCGTCGGTCGACTGCGCCGATGTGACGGTCCGCTACATCTATCGCGGCATCGGCTTCGCGACCGGCCCGATGGTGCCCGAGGTTCAGGTGAGCATCGCACCGCGCTCGCTGCCGCTCGACCTGATCTCGCTGACCGGCTTCGCGACGCTGGGCGAGAACGGCGGCGGGCTGGGCGCCGCCGTGTCGTCGAGCCTGGGCGAGGATCTGCGCAACCCTGCCGGCCTGACGCCGCCCGACTACCGCTGCGTGCTGGCCACCGTTGACGAGGGTGGCGGTGGCGGCGGCGACGGCGGTGGCGGCGAGGGCGACGCGGAGAGCGGCGAGCAGGCGGGCGGTGGCCCTGGCGGCAGCGACGGCAGCGACGGCGATGCCGGCGGCGAAGACGTGATCGACGACCCGGAGGACGTCGCGGACCCGGGCGACGACGAGACGACCCCCGGCGACGAGGAAGTGGTCGGCGGAGAGTCGGCTTTCTGACGGGACAGGTTCGACGGCGCGGTCGGTCGGGGTGACCGGGGCGCGCCAGCGTATGAGCGAGGCGGTTGCCACCGACGATCGGTGGCCGGCGTGACAATCAGGGGCGACCGGGTGCCGGCGCCGACAATTGACTGGGGCGTCCCCACAGGCGCCGAACGGATGGAGGCAACATGACGACGTCGAATTTCGTCCGTGACGAAGAGGGTTCGGTCACCTTCTTTGTCCTCGTGCTGAGCGTTGGCCTGATGGCCATGATGGGTCTGGTCATGGACACCGGCCGGACCTTCGCCGCGCACAGCCAGGTTCAGGCCTATGTCGACAACGTCGCCATGGCGATGGCCCGCGAACTCGACGGCAAGGCCGAGCTTCGCGACGACGACGGCAACCTGATCCGCGCCGGCGCCATCGATCGCGCAAAGGCGATCATGGGCGCCTCGGACGACCTTTCTGCCGCGGCGGTGAGCAAGGCGTCGACCATGACGGGCACGTCGCTTGGCAACGGGTCGAGCGACTTCGCGATCTACGAGCCGATCTTCCTGACCGGCCAGCCAAAGACCTTCGGGTCGACCATCACCGATGCCTCGCTGACGGATGCGAACGGCAACAGCCTGGTGACGGCGAACGATGCCGAGGCGTCCCACGTGCTGATCATCGGCAAGACCGAGGAGGTTCCCTGGACCTTCTTCAACCTTGCCAGCCTGGTCACCGGCGCGGGCGGCGCCAATGTGGGTTCGAGCGACGGCGTCGGCGGTGCGTTCAGCGTCGAGAGCTGGGCGGTGGCCGAGCTCGTGACCAACGAGACCGTCATCGACGATCGTCTGATGATCTGCGGCGGCCCGGCCTTCGAGAACCTGGTCAAGGGCCAGCAGCTGGTGCTCGACAAGAGCCGCGGCGGCGACTGGAGCGAGGGCACCTACGGCGCCATCGCGACGGTCAGCGACGATGCCGACGGCACCTGCGGCAATGCGGGCTACACCGAAGGCTCGGCCCAGTGGACGGCCTGCACCCTCGGCCTCGACAACCCGACCCCGACGCTCGGCAACTACACCGCCGATGCGATCGGCGACGTGGCGGCGAACTCGCCGGCGCAGCAGGACTTCAACGCCGGCCTGAACGCGCGCTTCGGCATCATCTCGGACGAGCTTTCGGCACTGCGCGGTGACGCCAACATCTCGTCGGACAAGAACACGATCACCGGCAACGTCTACACCTGCACGGGTGCCGATCTCGACGTGAAGTCTGAGTCGGCGCAGCTGCCGGTCGACCAGTGCTTCATCGAGGGCACCTGCACGACGGTCTCGAACGGTCCGATCGACCCGCAACTGATCCAGGACTACTGCGACTTCACGCACGGCCAGAACGACAACTACACGGGTGACTGCCCGCTGGACGCAAACGGCAACCCGCCGTCGACGCTCTACTCGATCTACCTGGCCGAGATCGCGGCCGAGGCCAGCGGCTTCCTCGATCCGAACGGCAACGAGGGCGCCAACACCTGCCAGACCGACGCGAACGCCAACGCCGAGAACCGTGCCAACCGGCGCGTGATCGAGGTGGCGATTGCCGACTGCTCGGGTATTTCGGAAGGCGACATCACGCCCACCGACGTTCCGATCACGGCCTATGCCGAGGTCTTCCTGGCGCAGCCCGTGCAGCAGAACGAGTTCTTCACCATCGACTTCGACAGCTGGACCCAGGAGGACGGCACGGTCGTGCAGATGGTCGAGGGCGACGTGCCCAGCATGGACCCGGAATACGAGGGCACCAACAAGTACACGGGCGACGCCGGCTACAACCGCTTTGATCCGTACATCTCGATGGGGGTGACGATCACCGGCATCAGCGGCCGCAACGGCGGCGCCGAGAGCATGAGCCACGCCCCGATGCTGTTCAACACGACGCAGTATTCGGGCGACGACGACGACCTCACGGCGGCCGGCTTCGGCAACGTGCTGATCATGTCGGAGAACGGCGACGACCGTCTGCCGGACGAGCGGAGCAGCCTGCATGGCGACGGCCCCGATGATGACGGCCAGGGCGGTACCATCGTCTTCCGCTTCGCGCAGCCCGCCGGCGTCACGATCTACTCGCTCGACGCCTTCGACACGGATGGCGGCGGTGCGGTGCGTCTCTACGACGAACAGCTGACCGATGCCCAGCTGGCCTCCCTGAACCTCGACGACGGCAGCAGCCGCAAGGTCAGCAACGACGAGGAGCACGACTACCGTGCGTACTCGGACGACGAGATGAAGGACGTGTCGGACGACGTGCTCAACGAGCTGGGCTGGGTGTGGACCGGCAGCGGCAGCGAGAAGGTCTTCACGCAGCGCGGTGCCAAATACGCCAAGGCGCCCTCGGAGCTCGGCGACGGCAGCTACGAGCCGATGGACCTCAAGGCCACGTCGGGCGTGAAGATGCTGGTCTACACCTTCGAGAACGACTCGGGCGGCATCGACAACCTGCGCTTCAGCGGCGAGAACGTGCCGATGTTCGAGCATGACCGCATCACGGCCGAGTTCCTCAGCTACATCACCGAGGGCGACGGCCGCGCCGCGACCTACACGCATCTCAGCAACTGACGTCGACGCCCCCGGCCAGGGGGCGCCAGACAGACAGACCCGACACCCGGTGCCATGCGCGCCGGGTGTTTTCCTTGTGGCGGCGCGGCTCAGTCCTCCATCAGGCGCACACGCTCGCTCCACACCAGCGCGACGCCGAGCGCCAGGGTCGAGAGGACGGCGAGCACCAGGTAGCGCAGGTCCAGGAGCGCCGGATAGTCGGGGCCGTAGAAGCCGCGGCGAAGCAGCTCGACCGCCTGCAGCACCGGGTTCCAGGCCAGCCAGTCGCGCAGGAACGGCGGCAGGTAGGCCGGCATGTAGAAGACGCCGGAGATGAAGATCAGCGACCGCGCCGCCAGGTTGAGCGACCGCGTGACGATCGGCGCAAAACGCTCGCCCCAGCCGCGGATGAGGCCGAGACCGAAACCGAACAGCGCCGCCAGCACCAGCGCCGCCAGCACCGTCGCCGGCGCGACCGGTACCCAGTCGACATGCTGCCAGGCGCCGATCACCGCCGCGAGGCCCAGCGTGTAGACCACGCCCGTGAGCCAGGTGAAGCCGAGCGCCGCCAGCGGGTCGATGAAGGGGCCGAGGGGGGCTGGCCGCTGGGGGGCCCTCAGCGCCACCACCGCGGCCGAGACGGCGTGCATCCCCCGCTGCACAACCGTCAGCGCCGCGACGCCCGTGAGCAGGAAGAGCGCGAAGCTGACGCCATAGCCGCCCGTCCGCCCGATCAGCGCGAAGATCATCAGAAGGACCATGATCTGGCCTGCCGGCTCGAGAAACACCCAGACGAGCTTCAGCGCCTCCTGCGGGCGGCGCGGGCAGAACTGGTGCCAGAGACGCGTCCAGGCAAGGTCGATGCCGCGTATCAGCGGGCCCGGCACCGTCCCGGATCGGCCTGTCGCCATGTCGCTCCTCCCCGCAAAGCGCCTAGTTGGCCTGCCGCGTCAAATTCACGGTGACGCCGGCTGCGCGGGTTTGGTAACGTTAAAGAGTTGACGAAGCGCTGCGCTCCCGGTTAGCCGACCTTCGGTGCCCGGTTGCCCGTCCGGGGCGGCCGACCCTCCCATCGCCCGGCGGCCCCGGGCTCGGATCCCCAGGGCGCGGCTCTCCCGGGGCCTCTCGGGGTTCCGTGCCAGCTACGCGGCCCGCCACGGCTCACAAACCCCACCGCCGAGACAACGCGCGCCCGGCATGAAAACACGGATGACGGCTCGATGATCACCGTTCACGGACGGGCGAATTCCTCCAATGTGCAGAAGGTGCGCTGGGCACTGGGCGAACTGGAGCGCGAACACGACCTCGTCGAGATAGGCGGCGACAAGGGCAGCCTCGAGGATCCGGCCTTCGCGCGGATGAGCCCCTATCGCCAGGTCCCGGTCTACGAGGACGAGGGGCTCTTTCTCTCCGAGAGCAACGCGATCCTGCGCTACCTGGCGCGCGAGGTGTCGCCCTCGCCGTTCTGGCCGCGCACACCGGCCGCCCAGGCACGCGCCGAGGCGGTGATGGACTGGTCGTCGATGACGCTCTGGGCCGCGGTCCGCCCTCCCTTCATCGCCGTGGCGCGCGAGGGGATGAGCCGCGGCGACGAGAGCCTTGCGCGCAAGGTGCAGGCCGTGGCGGGCCCGCTGACAACGCTGGAGCGGCTGCTGGACGAGACCGGCTGGCTGACGGGCGACGGCTTCGGCTTTGCCGACATTCCCGCCGCGGTCGCGCTGTCGCGGCTGGTCTGGCTGGTCGGGGCGGCGGTGCTGCCGCCGGCGACCGGCGACTGGTACGACGCCTGCACCTCGCGCCCCGCCTGGGAACAGTACGTCTTCGTCGAGGAGAAGGGCTGAGCGTCGGCACCGTCCCGTCCGATCGGACCCGGCCGGTCGGCGCAGGGCACGGGCCAGGGCATGGTGCAGGGCGCGGGCAAGGGCCAGCGCACATGCCAGCGCACGGGCAAGGGCCAGCGAGCTGGCGGCGGCGTTGACGCAGGCGGGCGAGGGCGCGGTGGGCCGTCTCC
>JBCBPG010000059.1:0-11527 GCA_039820865.1 Pseudomonadota bacterium | reverse complement strand
CTTCGTCATGCCTGAAATCACCCGTAAGGCGATGTAAAGTATAAGGATTCCAGTCCGGCTGTCGCGAGCGGTCCTGGTGCCGGAGAGCCGACCCCACCGCCCGAAGGAAAGTCGCCATCCTTCCGGGTCGACGGGAGATCCGCTGACCCGGACATCCGGCACCGCCCTGCATGGGGACCGGCGCCCTAGAGCGCTTGCCGACCTGGCTGCGTCAGGTCTCGCGCTCCAGGTTGTTTTGTTTGACGCATTTTCTTGTCGCCAGACTGAGTCAGTCTGACTGGAAAATGCTCTAGGGGATGTTCTCGCGGAGGACGATCTCGATGCGGATGCGCTCCTGCGCCTCGAAGATCGGGGTCCGGTCGCAGAGCGTGCGCATCACGCGAAGCGCGCTGCGCACGAGATGGCCGACATTCTGCATGATGACCGCCGCGACCCTGCCCTCGACCAGGCCCCGCCGGGTGACGGGCGTGAGCTCGTGCGCGATCACCACGGGGCGCGGGGCGTCGGCGGTCCGCCCCAGCGCCTCCAGCACCCGGCTGGTCCCCGCCCCCATCGAATAGACGCCCGCCAGCCCCGGCCGCGACCCGGCCACCTCGGCCACCATCGCCGCCATCCGGGCCGGATCGTCGAAGCTCTCGGCCGAGGGCAGAACCGACAAGCGCTTGAATTCGCTTGAGATCACCTGGTCGAAACCAAGCCTGCGCTCCAGGCTGTCGCGCGAGCGCATGGAGTTGGTGACCACCAGCACGTCACCGCCCTGGGCAGCGAAACGGCCCATCAGAAGCCCCGCCGTGCGCCCTGCCGCCACGTTGTCGATGCCGACGAAGTGGTCGCGCGGGGCGTTCGGCAGGTCCGAGACCAGCGCCACCACCGCCAGCCCGGCGGCCTTGAGCCGGGCGACGGCGTCGCGCACCTGCGGCGTCTCGGGCACCATCAGCGCGACACCGTCGAGCCGCGCGGGATCGAGCGCCCTCAGCGCCCGGACGATCGCATGCGGGTCGTTGGCGGGCACCGTGACGACGCGCACCAGCACCCGGTCGGCGAGCTGGCTGGCCGTCGCCTCGCGCAGCGCCGCCCTCAACGTCTCGACGAACTGCCCCGACCCGCCCGGCAGCACGAAGGCGAAACGGTAGAGCCGCTGGCGCGCCAGGTTGGCCGCGAAGGTATCCCGGACATAGCCGAGCCGGTCGACCGCCTCCTGCACCCGGGCAATCGTCTTTTCCCGCACGCCCGGCCGGGCGTTAAGAACCCGGTCGACGGTTGCCAGGCTGACCCCCGCCTCCCTCGCGATGTCGTGGACGGTCGGCCTGCCGGTCTTTGCGTTCATCACCTCAGGAGTATCGCCTGGGATGAGGCACGTCAATCAAGCCACGGGGACGGCAGGCCGGACCACCGACGGTCAGTTCCCGGCGGCCTCGCGGGCGATCTCGTCGAGCAGCGCCTCGACCTCCTGCATCGGGCCTTCGGGCATGCGGCGATAGCCGATCTCGACCGGGCCGTCGCCCGCACCCTGGCGCACGAAGACGGCATAGGGGCAGTGGGCGATGTTGTCGGGGTCGGCCTCCATCACCCGGCGCGAGACCACGGCCGAGCAGAACAGGAAGATGTCCGCCTTCTCGAAGATCATCTCGCCACCGACGTCGCCGGCCGTACGGTTCAGCATGTCGCCGACATGGCTGACGAAATCGATCACCAGGCCCCGGTCGGTAATGGCGCTCTCCACCCCGAAGGTGGCGTCGTCGAAGCTGCCATCGACGCCGTAGGTCACCACCGCGGCGCTGTCGGCGAGCGCGGGCGAGACGGCGAGGCAGAGCGCGGCGGCGAGGATCGTGCGCATGGTCGGTCTCCTTCTCGGGTGGTCATGGAATCGAAAGGGGTGCCGCCGGGACGCATACCGGCGGCACCAGGTCGGGCCGGCGCCCGATCAGGTGCCGGCACCGGGAGGTTCAGGTCACGAGGTGCCGAAGATGTCGGCCGTGATGCCCGCATACCAGCCGAGGCTCTCCTCGTAGGTCTGCTTGCGCAGCGCCGTGTCCTCGCCCGCCTGGCTGATGAAGCCGTCGGTCTTGGCGATCTTCTCCTCGGTCGCCTCGTAGCGCGCACCGACCTTGACGCCGTTCTCGGTCGAGATCAGCGACCAGCAGGTGTTGGAGAAGCGCGCCGGGAAGGCGGCCGAGCCGGTCAGCGCCGCGCGCACCGCCATCGCCGCCACCTTGGCCTGGCTGTTGGCCGAGTAGCCGGACTTTGGCATGTCGCCCGCGATGGTCGCATCGCCGAGAACATGGACGTTCTCGTCGATCTGGCTGGCCATCGTGGCCGGCACGATCGGGCAGAAGCCGCTGTCGTTGGTCAGCCCCGCCTTCTCGGCGATGAGGCCCGCCTTCTGGCCGGGGATGGCGTTCACGACATCGGCCTTGGTGACCTCGCCGCCGACGACGACCTCCATCGAGGCGGGGCGCACCTCCTCGACCGGGCCGGTGAAGTCGGCGTCCAGCCACTCGATCATGCCGGGGTAATGCGTCTCCCAGCCCTCCTGGAAGAGGCCCTGCTTGGAGAACTTGGCCTTCGGATCGAAGATCAGGATCTTGGCGGTCGGGTTGTTGGCCTGGAGGTAGTGGGCCACCATCGAGACGCGCTCATACGGCCCCGGCGGGCAGCGATAGGGGTTGGGCGGCGCGATCATCACGAAGGTGCCGCCCTCGGGCATCGCCTCGATCTGGGCGCGCAGCAGCTGGGTCTGGCTGCCGCCCTTCCAGGCATGCGGCATGGCGTTCTGCGCCGAGAGGTCCCAGCCGGGGATGGATCCCTCCACGAAGTCGATGCCGGGCGCGACCACCAGCCGGTCGTAGCCGAGCGATCCGCCGCCCGCCAGCGCCACCGAGCGCGCATCGCGGTCGATGCCCGTCGCCCAGTCATGCACCACGTTCACGCCGGCGGCGGCGATGGTGCCGTAGTCGTGGCTGATGCTGTCGAACGAGCGGAAGCCGCCGATATAGAGGTTCGAGAAGAAGCAGGTCACATAGGCCCGGCTCGGCTCGATCAGCGTGACGTCGATCGCGCCCTGGCTGTCCTTGGCGATGTAGCGCGCGGCCGTGCCGCCGCCGGCGCCGCCGCCCACGACCACCACGCGCGGGCGCGCCTGGCCGATCACGGCGGGGGCGGTGAGGGCGGCGGCCGTCGCGGCCGTGGCGCCCAGGAAACCACGTCTGTTCAGGGTCATTATCGTTCCTCCCGGTCGTTGTTGTGCGCCGTTATTCGACACTTTCGAAATAGGCGGCCAGCGCGGCGATCTCTTCTTCCGAGAGGGTCGACGCGATCATCTGCATCACCGGGTGCGGCCGGTGACGGTCCTTGTAGGCATGGAGCACGGTGACGAAGACATCGGTCGGCCAGCCGGTGATCGAGGGGATGCCCTCGTCCGCACCGCTCGCCTGGTGGCAGCCGACGCATTCGCCCGAGAGATAGGCGCCATAGGCCGGGTCGCCCTGGATCGCGAGGATCGCGGCATCGACGCGGTAGCCCTCATCGCCGTCGAGGGGCGCGTCGGGGTCGCTCGCCAGCGCCGTGGGCTCGGCCTCCGGGATGTCGCGGGGCGAGGCCGAGAAGGTGCGGAGATAGGCGATCAGGTCGGCACGCTCGCCCGCATCGTCCATGCCGCGAAAGGACATGCGCGTCCGCGTGACCATGCTCTTGGGGTTCTCGAGGAAGTGGTCGAGGCTCTCCGCCGTCCAGACCAGCCCGTCCGCGCCCGCACGCTGCATGTCCCTGGAATAGCGATAGCCCTCCAGCCCGCCGGCCGTGCGGCCGAAGAGCTCGTTCAGGGGCGGGCCGACGCGGTTCGCTGCCCCCTCGCCCACGGCATGGCAGGCGCGGCACTGGGCGAAGACCTTCTCGCCGCGCGCCGCATCGCCGCCGCTGGCATCCGCCGCGGCGGCGGGGGCGACGGCATAGGCCGCCCCCAGCGTCAGGACCGCGAGCGCGGCCGCGATATCACTCCACCGAAAGGCCACTGTCCGCACCGTCCTCGCTGTCCGGGGTCACATCCAGGATACGCGCGCGCATGGTGATCTCGACCGCGTCCTTGCAGCCGCTCATGCAGGGTGCCCCGTCGGCCAGCGTCGGCGTGTCGGGGCGTGCATCCTCGATGAACGCCGCCTCGTTCGGCAGCCGCACCTCGGCGAAGTTCTCGTGGCTGAGCACGAAGTCGTCCTCAAGCACGACGTCGTTCATGTAGAGCAGGTACGCCGTGATCGCGTAGACATCGTCAGGCGGCAGCGACTGGGCATAGCCGAAGGGCATCGCCCGGTTCACGTAGTCGAACACCGTCGAGAGATAGGGCCAGTAGGACCCGATCGTCTTGACCGGCCGGTCCAGCGTCAGCGTGTCGTGCCCCCCCGCCAGCACCGGCCAGCGGTCGACCCCCTCGCCGAAGTCGCCGTGGCAATGGGCGCACTGCTCGACAAAGACCTCCTCGCCGCGCAGCACGTCGCCCGCACCCTCCGGCAGGCCCTGCCCGTCCGGGCGAACATCGATGTCCCAGGCGGCAACCTCGTCGGGCGTCGCCAGCCGGCCGAGGCCCAGCCCGTCCGCCGCCGCCGCCCCCGCCGTCAGCACCAGGGCAGCCGCCACGAGCGCCGCAGGCGCCGGCGACGGCGCCGCAGGCCCCTTGCGACCCGCATCACGAGATCTCGACATTCTCCGCCCTCCCCTCGGCGTCGACGGCCCAGGTCTGGATGCCGTTGTTGTGGTAGATCGAGTTGACGCCCCGCACGCGGCGGAGCGCGTCCTTGGTCGGCTGCACCGCACCGGTCTCATCGATGGCACGCGACTGCAGCAGGAGCGGCCGGCCGTCCCAGTCGAACTCGTGGTAGAAGCGGTGCATCGACTTGTCCCACGAGGGACCGTCGATCCGCGCCTTCTGCCAGTTCATGCCGCCATCGGTGGTGACGTGGACCTCGGCCACCCTGCCGCGACCCGACCAGGCGATGCCCGACAGCACCGTGTGACCGGGTCCGTGGGCGATCGGCTTCTGCGGGCTGGGATTGGTGATGACGGACTTGACGTCCATCTCCCAGGTGAAGCGGCGCGCCTTGCCGTCGGCCAGCAGGTCGGTGTATTTCGACGTCTCCTCGCGGTGGTGCCAGGGCTGGTCGCCGACCTCGATGCGCCGGATCCACTTGACCCACATGTTGCCCTCCCAGCCCGGGACGACCAGGCGGGCGGGATAGCCCTGTTCGGGGCGCAGCCGCTCGCCGTTCATGTGCGTGGCGATCAGGCAGTCGTCGAGCGCCTTCTCCAGCGGGACCGAGCGCGTCATCCCGGCCGAGTCCCCGCCTTCCGGCAGCAGCCAGGCGGCCGAGCCCTTCACGCCCGCCTCGGCCAGGATCAGCCTGAGCGGCACGCCCGTGTAGACCACGTTGTGGATCATGCCGTGGGTGTACTGCACGCCATTGAGCTGCGAGCCGCGCCACTCCATCCCCGAGTTCGCCGCGCATTCCAGGAAATGCGCCCGGTTCACCTTGGGAAAGCGGTCGAGATCGGCCAGCGTGAAGACCATCTCCCGCTCGACCAGGCCGTTGATCATCAGCCGGTAGGCCGCCGGGTCGATCTCGGCGATGCCGCCATGGTGGCGCTCGAAGCAGAGGCCGTTGGGCGTGATCACCCCCTCCAGCTCGTGCAGCGGCGTGAAGTTGACCGACGAGACCGGGTCGGCCGTCAGCCAGGGCACGTTGCGCCGCACCACATGCGCCTCGTGCGCCGAGGGCGTGCCATAGGGCCGGGCATCGACGCCGTCCCCCAGGAACTGCGTCCAGGGCTGTTCGTTGAGGTCCGTGATGACGGCCTCGCCTCCGGTGCCCGCCCGCGCGCTCGCGGCGAGGGCGGCGCCCGAGGCGGCGGCGACGCCCCCCTTAAGGAACGCTCGACGGGTATTCTGTTTGAGGTTCATGGCTCCCTCAGCTCTTCGAGACGACGCGCACGGCGTTGTTGGGATCGACGGTGACGGTGCCGTGGCGGCGGATATGCGCCTCCACGACCTCCCAGATCGGCGGGCCCTCGGTCTCCTCGTTGACCGAGGCCCAGCCGGAGACGGTGTATTCACGCGCGGGCTCGATCGGGCTGGCGTCGCGGAGCAGCGTCATCTCGCTGACGCGGCTGCCCATCGCGGCCAGCGGGTCGATGCGGTAGCCCATGCCGCCCACGCGGACCATGTCGCCTCCCTGCTGGAAGTAGGGATCGGGGTTGAACAGGTTGTCGGCCACGTCCTCGAGGATCAGCTTCAGCATCTCGCCGGTCATGGTCGAGCGGTAGGCCGACGGATAGCTCATCGCGGTGGCGTTCATCAGCGCCTCGCGCGTGATCGCGTCGCCCGGCATCAGCGACGGCCCCCAGCGAAAGCCGGGCGAGAGGGCGATATCGGCCTCGCGCTCCTCGATCAGCGCCTGGCAGATCAGGTCGTCGAAGGTGCCGTTGAAGTTGCCGCGCCGGTAGAGAAGGCTCTCGGTCGTGCCCAGCACCTCGGACAGTTCCGCCTCGAAGGGCGCGCGGTGACGCTCGATCAGCGCCGCCATCTCCGGGTCCGGCGCGATGGCATCGGCAAAGACCGGGATCAGCCGGTGCTTCAGCCCCTGCACGCCGCCGTCGCGGATGTCGAGGTCGATGCGGCTGACGAACTTGCCGTTCGAGCCCGAGGCAATCAGCGCCGTCTTGCCGACCATCCAGGGCTCGGGCAGCGCGTCATGGGTGTGGGCGCAGAGGATGACATCGATGCCGGGCACGCGGGCGGCCAGCTTGCGGTCGACGTCGAAGCCGTTGTGGCTGAGCAGCACGACCGCGTCGGCGCCCTCGGCCCGCACCTCCTCGACCATCTCGGCGATGCGCGCCTCGCGGATGCCGAACGACAGGTTGGGGAACATCCAGCCCGGGTTGGCGATCGGCATGTAGGGAAAGGCCTGGCCGATCACCGCGACCCGCGCGCCGTCGCGCTCGATGATGGTGTAGGGCTCGTAGGCCGGCTCGTCCCACTCGGCGTCGTAGATGTTGGCGCCGAGGAAGGGGAAGGGCAGGTCGTCGACGATCTCGGTGACGCGGTCGATGCCCAGCGTGAACTCCCAGTGGCTGGTCATCGCCTCGGGCGCGAGCAGGTTCATCACGTCGACCATGTCCTGGCCGTTGGTGCGATGGGCGGTCAGCGAGCCCTGCCAGGTGTCGCCACCGTCGAGCAGGATCGCGCCCGGCCGCTCGGCCCGGATGCGTTTGACGACCGTTGCAACGCGGTCCATGCCGCCCATCCGGCCATACTCACGCCCCAGCGCCACGAAGTCCTCGGAGGTCAGCGCATAGGCGCCGGGGCTGCCGGGCGCGATGTCGTAGAGGCGGAGGAAGTCCTGCCCGGTCACATGCGGCGGCAGGCCGGCCACCTCGCCGACGCCGAGATTGATCGAGGGCTCGCGGAACCAGACGGGCTTCAGCTGCGCATGGATGTCGGTCACGTGGACCAGCGTCACGTTGCCGAGCGGCGCCATGTCGACCAGCGCATCCTCGGTGAGCGCCTGCGCCCGTGCACGGCTGGCGAGGCTGCCCGCCCCGCCAAGCGCGGAGGTGGCCAGCGCCACCTGCAGGAAATCGCGGCGGGAGATCATCGGACGGTCCTCCTCCGTTCGCGGGCGGCACGCGGCCGGCCCCGTCGCGCCGCGCGGGCGCGGCGGCTGCGGTCTTCAGGTCGTGGGCGGCCGGCGGCGACACCGCGACGCCGGCCTTGCGGGTGCGCGACGCGCCCCCGTCGGCGTCAGTTCCGGACGGACGGCGTCTCGATCGAGAGGCCCGCGCCGCGCCAGGCGAGATAGGCCTCGAGCGCCACGAACTCGTCCGAGCCGCGCTTGTAGGGCGTCGCGCGGATGTTCTTCATGCAGCCCGAGAAACGGCGGTGCAGCGACCCCAGCCCCGACCACTTGAAGCGGTAGGTCGGGAAGCCGTTGATCATGCCCTGGCTGAGGTGATCGGCCCGGATCATCTGGCCGTAATTGTCCTCGTGGCACTGGTTGCAGGCCATGTCGAGCTGGCCGACGCGGGTGTAGTAGAGCTCCTCGCCGCGCTCGATCCAGTCGGCCATCGGTCCGTCGGTCTGCACGGTCATCGGCATGCCGCGCGACTGCAGGCCGATCATGGCCGTCATCGCGAGCATCTCGGGGCTCTCCCACTTCCAGCCGTCGGCGCCCTGGTGCTCCTGGATCGACCAGTTGATCCAGTGCTCCAGCGACCAGGGCTGGTCCTCGGCCTCGTTCCACTTGGGCATGTTGGCGCGCAGGCCCGCCAGGCTCTCGGGATCGCCATGGCAGTCGGCGCAGCTCTTGTTCTCGGCGCCCGCCGGCGTCTCCCAGAGCTCCAGCCCATAGTCGACCGCGACCATGGCCGGGTTCTCGAAGTCATCGGTCTCGAGCGCCTGCGTCTCGTCCGAGCGGAAGCGCCAGCCGGAGTAGATGGTGTCGAGGGGATGGCCCTCGGGCGTCTTCACCTCGGTGACCAGGGCCTGGCCCTCGATCACCAGCGCGTCGTCGTCGGGGCCGGGGCCGGCAAGGGCGGCGGTCGCCGCCAGCGCCACGCCGGCCATCAGGAGAGCGGCCTTCTTCATCGGTATCCTCCCAGGGGTCGTCTTCTGTTGGCGCGCCGCTGCGTGCAGGGGCCTCGCATCATGGACCGCAGGCGCCTCCGGCGGGGGCGCCTGCGGCGGACGTGTCGGGCCGCCGGTTCAGCCGACGGTGATCGACTTTTCCTCGGTGTAGACCGAGCCGTCGTCGTCCACCCATTCGAAGGTGACCGTGCCGCTCTCGGGCACGACCATGTCGAAGCTGAAATAGGGGTTGGCGCTGACCGCGGGCTCGATCGTCGCCTCGAACACCACCTCGCCGTTATACTTCGCGGTGAAGGTGTTGATGATCTGGCGCGGGATGATCTCGCCGGTCTTGCGGTCCTTGCGCTGGCCCGACTCCATCGGGTGGCTGATCAGCGTCTTGATCGTGATCGTGTCGCCGGCCGAGGCCTTCTTGGGCACGCGGACGCGGGGGCGGGGTGCTGCCATGGTCTCTACTCCTGTCCTGTCCGATCAGCCGCCGCAGCCGCCGATGGTCACCTTCACCACGTTCGAGACCATGGTGAACGAGCCGTCCTCGAGCTCGGCCACCGCGAGCACGTTCTGCGTCTGGGCGAGGCGGATGCGCGTGGACGCCATGCGCGACGGGTTGAGCGCGCCGAAGCGGAAGGTGGCGACGCCCGGGTTCGGGTTGCCGTCGGCCAGCAGCATGATGCGCTTGGCGCCCTCGGCCGAGACCTCGACCGGCACGGTGCTGCCGTTCTCGGCGATCTCGGGCGTGGTGAGGTCGATGCCGCCCTCGGCCGGCGTCGCGCCCCCGGTGAAGGCCATGATGGCCTCCTGCGTCGCGTCGGACGCTGCCCAGGCCGGGCGCGCGCCGAGCCCGGCCAGCGCAACGGCGCCAAGCCCGAGACGGCCTAGGTCACGTCTGGTGATCTGCATGATGTCCTCCCGTCCCGCTCCCTGCGGGCTCACTCGGTCAGCGTCTGGAGATAGGCGATGACGTCCTCGACCTGCTGGGCGGTCAGGATCGTCTGGCCCTCGAAATCGGCATGCGTGCGGTTCAAGCCCGCCGTGCGGTAGAAGGCCGGCATGATCGTGTGATCGCCGAAGACGGCCTTGGAATTGATCACGATCGCGCGCAGCTCGGCCTCGGACCAGCGGGCGCCGACGCCGTCGAGCATCGGGCCGACCTCGCCATGGAACAGCTCCTCGCCCTCGAAGTCCGGATTGGCGTGGCAGGCCAGGCAGTTGCCGAGCTTGCGGTTGGCGAAGGCGGCGCGGCCGCGGTTGGCATCGCCCGCCTCGGCGGTCAGCGGCTGGGCGACGGCACCGTCGATGATGGCGACGGCCTCGGGCCCCACCTCGCCGGTCGCCCCGGCGGGCACGGCGCCGAACGCGAATGGCAGAAATAATGTTGCGGCTGCGAAGGCGCGTAGGCCCATCGTGGCTTCCTCCCGGCGAGTCGTTGTTGCTCTTCTTTCAAAACACACTGTCACAAGGTGGAAAGCCTCGCAATGACAAATTCTGATTTACGCATATGACTGACGTCGCGCGAACCGGCCGCGCCCCCGCCACCCCGCCTTGCCGGGCGGCGCGGCGCAGTGTTGGCCGCGGTCCGGCCGCCTAGAGGCGGCCTTCCTCGCGCAGCCTGGCGATGTTGCGGGCGTGGAACTTCTGGAAGTGCTCGTCGCCCTCGTAGCCCTTGGCGCGGACCCAGCGGAACATGTCCAGCACCGTCCACTTGCCGAAGGCGCCCGGCATGACCTGCACCGCGGCCTCGGCGACGGTCGCGCCCTCGGGCGCCTCCTCGGGCAGGAAGATCACGGTCGGGGTGAAGGCGACGCCCCAGCGGCGCACGGCCTCGCGCTCGGTCATCACCTCGCCGTCGAGGTCGGTGACCTCCTCGTCGCCGAACATGTTGTACTGCACGACCATGAAGTTCTCGGTGACGTAGCCCTCGACCTCGGCATCCGAGAGCACCTCGTCATGCAGCTTGCGGCAGTAGATGCAGCCGTGCTGCTCGATGATCAGGGCCAGGCGCTTGCCCTCGGCCGCGGCCTCGGCGAGATCCTCGCCCACGTCCTTGAAGGTCAGCGCGAACCAGGGCTTGGTGTGGAGCTCGCCCGGCCCCGGCTCGGCCGCGGCAAAGGGGGCGAGGGCGATCGCGAGGGCGGCGACGACGAGACGCATGATGTCCTCCCTGTCCGCCGCTCCACCCCTCAGCCCGCGAGGGGCACGTAGGGGATCATCCAGGCGGCGATGTCGTTGATCGAGTTGGTGATGAACAGGATGCCGGTGACCGCCAGCGCCGCGCCCATGCCGCGCTCGACCATGCCGAGATAGCGGCGCGCACGGCGCATGAGCCCCATGAAGGGGCGGGCGAAGAAGGCGGCGGCGACGAAGGGCACGGCGATCCCGGCGGCATAGGCGCCGAGCAGGAGCGCCCCCTGCCCGGCCGTCTCCTGCGCGCCGGCGGTGAACAGGATCGTCGCCAGCACCGGGCCCACGCAGGGCGTCCAGCCGAAGGCGAAGGCGAGGCCGACGAGATAGGCGCCGAAGAGCCCCGCGGGCCGGCGCTCGACCTCGGCACGGGCCTGGCGGTAGAGGAGCGGGATCCGGACGATCCCCATGAAGTGGAGCCCGAAGAGCAGGATCATCCCGCCAGCGATCCAGCGCATGACGTCGTAGTACTCGGCCATCACCTGGCCGACGAGGCTGGCCGAGGCGCCGAGCGCGACGAAGACCGTCGCGAAGCCGAGCGCGAAGGCGATCGCCGTCAGCACGATCCACCAGCGGCGCAGGCCCGTCTCCGGCTGGTCCTCGGCGGTCAGTTCTTCCAGGCTGACACCGGCGAGGAAGCAGAGATAGGGGGGCACGATCGGCAGGATGCAGGGCGAGACGAAGGAGGCCAGCCCCGCCAGCGCCGCGGACGCGTAG
>JBCBPG010000058.1:0-11594 GCA_039820865.1 Pseudomonadota bacterium | reverse complement strand
TAGGCGCGCCCCATGCCCCGCGCGATCGCGGGACCCGTGGCCAGCGCCTCGGCCACGCCGGCCTGGTCAGCGGGCCGGGCCACCCGGCAGGGCAGGCGCGGAAACCGCCCCCAGCCGGCCAGCTCCTCAAGATCGCTCACGACGCCGCGCCCCGCGGGGCCGTGATCCCGCCCGCCTCGTTGAAGACAAAGCGCTTGTCGAGGTGGTACTTGGTCGTATAGCCGATCGCCAGACCGATGACCGCGCCGACCTCGCGCATCAGGTCGGTCTGCCAGATCAGCCAGAACGCCGTCTCGGTGCCCCAGAAGACCAGCGTCGTGCCCACGCCCATCAGCGTATAGGCCGAGAACTGCTTGCCGGTATGCGCCAGGCCCGAGCGGCGGTCGTGGAAGATGTAGCGCTTGTCCAGCACATACTTGACCACCAGCCCCGCCAGCGTCCCGCAGAACACCGCCGCGGCAAAGCCGATCAGCCCGTCATCGACCGCCAGCACCACCCGCTGCACGCCCAGGTTCACGATCGTCGCCACCACCGCAAAGGCGATGTAGAGCGTCGCGAGCCGCCCGTTGCTCATCTTCGGGGCCGGCGCCTCGACCTCCCCGGTCGCGCTCACAGCACCATCCCCGCGCCGAAGATCACCACCATCAGCGCACCGCACAGGATGCTCACCTTGTCCTTGATCGCGAAGACCACCGGGTCGTCGTCCATCAGCCCGCGATGGGTCAGCATCACCGCCCGGCTGATCCAGTAGAGCAGCACCGGGCAGATGCACCACAGGATCAGCGGCTGGCCATAGAGCGTCGCGACCGTGTCCGACGTGATGTAGAGCGCCAGCACCAGAACCGAGACATAGCCTGCCGACAGCGCCATGTTGGTCACGATCTGCAGGTCCGTGGTCAGATAGGCCCGCCCCGAGGCGCCCTCCTTGCCCTCGGCCAGGTTCGCCACCAGCTCGGCCTGCCGCTTGATCGCCGCCAGCGAGAAGAACAGGAAGGTCGAGAGCGCGAGCAGCCAGGGCGAGATCTCGATCCCCGTCGCTGCGCCCCCCGCCACGATCCGGATCGTGTAAAGCCCCGCCAGCGTCAGCACGTCGAGCAGCAGCTGGCGCTTCAGCACGAAGGAATAGGCCGTCGTCAGGATGCCGTAGAGGATCAGCACGCCCAGGAACGCCCCCGGCGTCGTGATCGCCGCCAGCAGCACACCGCCGCCCAAGAGCGCCGGCGCCATGATCGATCCCGTCAGCAGCGGCAGCGCGCCCGAGGCCAGCGGCCGGTTGCGCTTGCGCGTATGCGCGCGGTCCGAGGCGAGGTCGAGCAGGTCGTTCAACAGGTAGACGCCCGAGGCGACCATCGAGAAGCAGACGAAGGCCATCAGCGCCGCCAGCCAGTCGCCCACCACCAGGCTGTGCGCCGCCAGCACCGGTACGAAGACCAGCACGTTCTTCAGCCACTGATGCGGGCGCATCGCCTTGATCGCGGCCTTGAGCGGCCTGACCGGCGCGCCGATATGCTCGGCCCGCTCAGCCGCGCCCTCGGCCGCCTGGCGGAGGCCGTCGCCGGCATCGACCGTGATCGCGCCCCGCGCCTTGGCCCACACCGCGACATCCACCGCGTGGTCGCCGGCATAGTCGAAGCCGCGCTCGCCATAGGTCTCGACCAGGAAGGCCGCCTTGTTCGCCCCCTTGAGGTTGGTCGTCCCGTCCGAGGCATGGACCGCGTCGAACAGGCCGAGATGCGTCGCGATCCCCTCGGCCACCCGGCGGTCCGAGGCGGTCACCAGCACCGTCTTGCCGCCGGCCGCGCGATGGGCGCGCACCCGCTCCAGCACGGCCTCGTTCCAGGGCAGCGCCGCGGGGTCGACGTTCTCGGCCCCCGCCTCGGCCAGCACCGCCTTGAAGGCCGCGCGCCCGTCACGCGCCAGCGTCGCCAGCGCACCCGCCGCGACGCCCGGTTTCTGCGACACGACCGACCACCACGTCTCCAGCAGCATGTCGCTGCGGATCAGCGTGCCGTCCAGGTCGACCGCCAGCACCCCGGGATCCTTCCCCGTGGCGCCCGGTGCCGACCCGGTCGCGCCTTCCACGCTCCTCGCCTCCACCGCCATGGCAGACCTCCGGTGCCGTCGTTACGCGCAATACTGTCGATAATCCCCACCCGGGTTTTGGGTACACGCAGCGCTACGTCACATCAACCGAACAGGCCCCCGCGCCCCCTCGGCGCCCGGCCGGGGACCCCGGCCGAACCCTCCCGACACGGAACCGTCCCGCTATGGTGCATCGCACAACAGGCATGCACGCGCCAGTCCCATCCCGCGTCGGTTGTGTCCCCCGGCGTCCCGACTACCTGCCGGTGACGCACGCCCAGTCCAGGGCGAAACGGTCGAGATACTTCGCCAGCCGGCTCGCGTCGTTCCTCGACGTCTTGCGCAGGCGCGAGGCTGCGAACAGCCGCCGGCCCGCGTCGCTCTGGCTCGCGGCCCTGCGGCAGACCCGCACGACCTCGGCCAGCTGCACCCGGTCGAACGGATCGATCTCCTCGACCGCCGCGCCCATGAGGTCGCGCAGCAGCCGCGCATCCGCATCGTCCTCGGCCGCCGCCCACTGGCCTGAGAGCGTCGCGATCTCCTGCTCGACCATCGCCAGCGTGATCCGCCCCCGCGGCGCCAGCGTGCACAGCCGCTCGACCGAGGCGCCGAGATCGCGGAAATTCCCCGCCCAGGGCGTCGCCGGATCGCGCGCAAACGCCAGGTAGCGCGCCCGCGCATCGCGGTTGAAGCCGACCCGCGTGCCCATCCGCTTCTCCGCCCGCGCCAGCTCGTAGTCGAGGTTCGGCTCGATATCCTCCCGCCGCTCGGCCAGCGCCGGCAGCCGGAAGGTCCAGAGGTTGATGCGGGCATAGAGATCGGCCCGGAACGCGCCCTCGGCCACCAGCCGCGCCAGGTCGCGATTGGCCCCCGCGATCAGCTGGAACCGGCTCTCGACCGGGTGGTCCGAGCCCATGGGCAGGAACCGCCCCGTCTCGACCCCGTGCAGCACCATGGTCTGCTCGTCCGGCCCCAGCGCGTCGATCTCGTCCAGGAACAGCACGCCGCCATCGGCCTCGCGCATCAGCCCGCGCCTGCCGCCCCGCTGGCCGAACAGCGCCGCCATCCCCGCCTCGCCCCGCAGCGTCCCGCAGTTCACCTGCACCAGGCGCCCGCGCGTGCGCCGCGTCGCCGCCTTGAGGCGATAGATCCGCTCGGCCAGCGCCGATTTCCCCGTCCCCGTCGGGCCCAGCAGCAACAGCGGCGCGTCCGACACGCCCGCCACCCGCTCGATCCGCCCGATCAGGTCGTTGAAGGCGGCGTTCTGCGTCTCGATCCCGGCCTTCAGCAGCGCCGTCTGCTCCTCGACGACGCCCTCGAACCGGCTCTGCAGCGCGTCATAGCGGCTGAGGTCCAGGTCGATGATGTCGAGCGTCCCGTCCAGCCTGCCTTCGGCCACCTGCGTCGGCCGCGGCGGGCCGGTCTGGATCAGCCGCGCCGGGATGTGCCGGCTCTCGGTCAGCAGGAACCAGCAGATCTGCGCCACATGCGTGCCCGTCGTCAGGTGCACGAAGTACTGCTCGCGCTCGTCGTCGAAGCCGTAGCCGCGGGCGAAGTCGAACAGCTTGCCGTAGACCTCCTCGAAGTCCCAGGGATCGGCCAGGTCCATCCGCTGCAACAGCACCTCGGTCGCGGGCGAGGCCGCCTCGATGTCCCGCTTCACCCCATGCGCCATGGGCGCGAACCGCTCGTCATAGAGCAGCTCGAGCCGCGCCACCGGCAGCGCCGCATGACGGCAGAGCGAGATCGACGGCCGCCACTTGCGCTTGCGCCCCGCATCCAGCTGCGTGCCGAGGAACCCCAGAACGACGTTTTTCACGGCCCCTATCCAATCCGATAAACCCGTATCCCAACCGAGCGTAATTCCCGGCAGACACCTGCGCAACAGTGCGAAAAACCGTTCATAAACAACGCTCTGGCCGCGCCGCTAAAAACCCTCGGGCAAACCGGCCGACTCGCCGACATTCCTCCCCGACGGCGACAGCGCTCGCCACCACACCAGCCGAGGGAGGCAGACATGGCGAACAGGACCCTCTTCCAGTCGATCCGCGGCCGCCTCGCGCCGCGCGCCGACGCCGCCAACCGTGAGGGCGCCCCGGCCTATGCCTACACCGACGCCCACGCGCTGGTGCAGGGGGCCATGACCGGGACCTTCGGGGGCACGTTCTACGCCGACGCCCCGGCCGAGCTCG
Organism: Pseudomonadota bacterium; assembly: GCA_039820865.1. Classification (GTDB taxonomy): domain Bacteria; phylum Pseudomonadota; class Alphaproteobacteria; order Rhodobacterales; family Rhodobacteraceae; genus Thermohalobaculum. Next base: position 7,320 of record JBCBPG010000058.1, on the reverse strand, counting down.
ACCGCCTGGTCGACCTCGCCGGGCGTGTCGAGCCCGCCTTCCTGGCCCGTGCGGCGGTCTACACCCGCCAGCGCGGCCACATGAAGGACGCGCCCGCCGTCCTGCTCGCCGTCCTCGCCCGGCGCGACCCGGCGCTCTTCCGCGCCGTCTTCGCGCGGGTCGTCGACAACGGGCGGATGCTGCGCACCTTCGTGCAGGTCGTCCGCTCGGGGCAGACGGGGCGCCGCTCGCTCGGCACGCGACCCAAGGCGATGGTGGCCGGCTGGCTCAACACCGCCTCGGACCGTGCGCTGGTCCGCGCCTCGATCGGGCGCGACCCGTCGCTGGCCGACATCCTGCGGATGGTGCACCCGCGCCCGGCCAGCCCGGCGCGCGAGGCGCTCTTCGCCTGGATCCTCGGCCGCCCGGCCGACGTCGCCCGCCTGCCGCAGCCGCTGCAGGACTGGCTGGCGTTCAAGGCCGCGCTCGAGGCGGGGGAGGCCGGCGAGATCGCCGTGCCCGACGTGCCGTTCCAGATGCTGACCCAGCTGCCGCTCCAGCCGCGGCACTGGGCCGGGATCGCCCGCCAGGGCTCGTGGCAGATGCTGCGCATGAACCTCAACACGTTCCTGCGCCACGGCGTCTTCGACGACCCCGCGATGGTGGCCCACGTGGCCCGGGTCCTCGCCGACCCGGCCCATGTGCGCGGCGCCAGGGCGTTCCCGTACCAGCTGATGGTCGCGGCGCGCGCGGTCTCGGCCGAGATGCCGGGCGAGATCGCCGCGGCGCTCGGCCAGGCGATGGAGCATGCGGTGGCCAACGTGCCGGCGCTCGACGGCCGCGTCGCGGTCTGCCCGGACGTCTCGGGCTCGATGACCTGGCCGGTCACGGGCTGGCGGCCGGGCGCGACCTCGGCCGTGCGCCATGTCGACGTGGCGGCGCTGGTCGCCGCGGCGGTGCTCCGCCGCAACCCGGGGGCCGAGGTGCTGCCCTTCGACACGGCCGTGCGCCGCGTCCGCCTCGCGCCGGGCGACAGCGTCGCCACCAATGCCGAGCGTCTGGCGGCGCTCGGCGGCGGGGGCACGGCCTGCGCCGCACCGCTCGAGTGGCTGGCCGCCCGCGGCCGGGCGCCCGACACGGTGATCCTGGTCTCGGACAACCAGTCCTGGGCCGACTGGACGCACTCGGATCTCCGCCTCGGCGGGGGCACGGCCGTGATGCGGGCCTGGGAGCGGCTGAAGGCGAAGAACCCGAAGGCGCGCCTCGTGTGCCTCGACATCGCGCCCTACGGCACGACCCAGGCGCCCGAGCGCGACGACGTGCTCAACATCGGCGGCTTCTCGGACAGCGTGTTCGACCAGCTCGCCGCCTTCGCCCGGGGCCGCATGGGGCCCGGGCACTGGATGGCCGAGATCGAGGCCATCGCACTCTGAACCGGGCAGGGGGGCCGCCCCCTGCCCATCCCGCAACCCCGGCGAATGCCGAAGGAACTACATCGCAGCAACCGAACCGGTGTCCCACGGGGTTCGACTCCCCGCATGCGAGCGCCTGCCGGCAAGGGCGGGGGCACCGGGGCCCGGCGCCAGCCGGGTCGATGTTCCTTCCCCCTTGTCGCCGGGGCGAGAGACGGACGGACACGAAAGGAGACCACCCGGGCGAATGCCGAGGGAACTACATCGGTAGCCGGGGGCGGCCGTGGCCGCCGGGGTTCAAGTCCCCCCTCGCACCCGCGGGGCCCGGCGTTTCCTCATCCCTTGTCGCCCACCCGAGACCACCCCGGCGAATGCCGGCGGACCTACATCGGACGCGGGTTCGATCCCCGCCGCCGCCCGACCGGCACCCTGGCAGGTGACCCGGCGGCCGGCGTAGCTCAGCGGTAGAGCAGGGCCGGTTCGCCACCCCTTCGTCGCCGGGACCACGCAGGACACGAACGATCCCGGCGAATGCCGGCGGAACTACATCGCCTCAGGAGCGCCAGGTCGCGGGTTCGATCCCCGCCGCCGCCACCACCTCCATCCCGGGGGCGGCGTAGCTCAGCGGTAGAGCAGGTCGGTTTCGCCATACCCTTGTCGCCGGGACCCACGAAGCTGCCACGACGCCCGGCGAATGCCGGCGGGACTACATTGATCGCACGGTGGCGGGTTCGAGTCCCGCTCCCGCCCCGGCCGAGGCTCGAAACCGGGCCAGGTGGGGTAGCTCGGCGGATAGAGCATGCGAAGCGTCTCGCCACCCCCTTGTCGCCGGGACCCGCAACGGGAGACGAGCATGAGCACGACCGATGACCGCCCGCCCGTGACGGGCCACGACCTGATCGGCTGGGGCCACCGCCCCGGCCCCGGCTTCGACACGCTGCTGGCCCGCGCCAACGCCGCGCGCGCCGAGGGGCGCGGCCTGCTCGCCATCCGCGACATGCTGGCGGCCGACCTGCCGCCGCCACCTCCCCCGACCCTCGACCTCCGCGCCCCCGGCACGGTGCCCTTCAGCGTGACGCTCGAGGCCGAGACCCCGGACGAGGAGACCAACCTCGCCGCCGTCCGCGCCACCATGACCGAGCTCATGCGCACGCCCACGCTCGAGGCCGGCGCCGTCATGCCCGATGCCTGCCCCGCGGGCGCCCCCGGCACCATCCCCGTCGGCGGCGTCGCCGCGGCGCGCAACGCGATCCATCCCGGCATGCACTCGGCCGACATCTGCTGCTCGGTCATGCTGAGCGACCTCGGCCGCGCCGACCCGAAGGCCGTCCTCGACGCCGTTCACGCCGCCACCCATTTCGGCCCCGGCGGCCGGGCCGAGGGCCGCCGCCTCGACCCCGGGCCCGAGATGATCGACGCCTTCCGCGCCAACCGCTTCCTCGCGGAGGAGAAGGCGGTGTTCATGGCGACCAGCCATCTCGCCACGCAGGGCGACGGCAACCACTTCGCCTATGTCGGCCGCTCCGAGGCGACCGGGCGCACGGTGCTGGTCACCCATCACGGCTCCCGCGGCCCGGGCGCGCGGCTCTACCGCAACGGCATGACCGTGGCCGAGGGCTTCCGCCGGGCGCTCTCGCCCGACACGCTGAAGCAGAACGCCTGGATCCCGGCCGACAGCGACGAGGGCCGCGCCTACTGGGACGCGTTGCAGATCATCCGCCGCTGGACCCGCGCCAACCACACGGCCATCCACGACCGGGCGGCCGCCGCGCTGGGCGTCGAGCCCCTCGACCGCTTCTGGAACGAGCACAACTTCGTCTTCGAGCGCGACGGGCTCTACTACCACGGCAAGGGCGCGACGCCGGCCTGGGCGGGCTTTGCCGGGGACGCGCGGGCCGAGACGCTGATCCCGCTCAACATGGCGGAGCCGATCCTGGTGGTCCGCGGCCGCGACGCGCCCCACGCGCTCGGCTTCAGCCCGCATGGCGCCGGCCGCAACGTCTCGCGCTCGGAACACCGCCGCCGCCAGGGCGGGCGCAGCGCGGAGGCGATCATGGCGGCCGAGACCCAGGGCCTCGACATCCGCTTCTGGTCGGGCCGGATCGACGTGTCGGAACTGCCGTCGAGCTACAAGAACGCCGCCGCCGTCACCGCCCAGATCGAGCGTCACCGCCTCGCCACCATCGCCGACCGCATCCAGCCCTACGGCTGCCTCATGGCCGGCGACATGCCCGCCCCCTGGGAGCGCAGGCGCAAGGCGCCGCGGCCGGGCCCCACCTGACACAGGGTGCGTGGATCGCACCCCGCGCGGGTCTGGTCCCCGGTCTGGTCCCCGGACTGGTCCCGGCTTTGGCCCCCGGTCGCGACCTCGGTCTATCCCCCGGTCGCGACGCCGGGCGGCAGCCCGTGCAGGTTCTCCTCCTCGTCGCCGCCAAGCGCCAGGAAGGTCGCAAGCACGATCCAGCCCGCCACCGGCAGGATGACCGCCACGAGCCACCAGCCGTCCATGCCCCGGTCGTGCAGCCGGCGCACGGCCGCGGCGACCAGCGGCAGCAGCATGGCGGCCAGGAAGCCGCCCGCGATCGGCCCCGGCGCCTGGTACTCGAACAGCGGCACGACCCCGTCGCGCGGCTGCACCCGCTCGGGCAGCGTGGCGAGTGGCTCGAAGCCCAGGGCGCCGTCGAGGACGCCGAAGGCCGCCACGCCCAGCGCGACGAAGCCCGCGAACCACCAGAACTCCGAGGGTCGCGCACGGCCGGAGAAGCCGGCGTAGCGGTTGAGGCAGGTCCCGATCGCCTCGGCCGGTCCCATCATGGGCAGGTTCCTCCCGTATTACGGAAACTCATTCCAATACTGCGCGCAGCGGGCCCGCCTGCCAAGTCCGTGACTGCAACCGAACGCCGGCGCCAGGCCTCCAGGCCCCTCCGCCCCGGCCCCCGCCCCACCCACCCACCCGCGGGGGCCGGGGCGGAGGGGCCTGGGCGCCCAGAAAGGCGCGAAAACCGGCCAAAACGCCATTTCAAGGATTACCGATTGATGGTTGTCATGCCGGAAACGGCCGGCAAGCCCCTGACGGCAGGGAGAAAAACAATCGGGCAGACGGCACGCGGTTCCGTGCCCGAAAGCCGACCCCTGAGCCCGACGCCTGTCAGGCCCCTTCCGGCGCGGACTGTCGCCGGCGCACCCGGCATGCGGGTGCCGCGATCCAGTCGGCCCGCCGTCGCCGCGGGTGGGCGGGTGGGGCGGTGACGGCGGGCCGCCGCTGCACCCCTGCGCCCGATCCGGGCGGGTACCTAGGCCCTCGGCGCGGGCGGCGGCGTCGCCCCGCCGGCGGCCTCCCCGGCGCCCTCCTGGGCGGGCACCTGGCCGGCCGTGGCGGCGGCCAGGGTCGCCTTGAGGTCGCTCTCCATCTGGATCAGGTCGGCCTCGGCGGCGGCACGCTTCGCCTTGCCCTCGTCGGCGATCTTGAGGCTGTCCTCGATCGTGGCGATCAGCGTGCGGTTGGCCTCCTTCACCGTCTCGACGTCGAACACGCCGCGCTCGATCTCGCGGCGCACCTCGGCATTGGCCATGCGCAGGTTCTCGGCGTTCTTGGTGAGCAGCTCGTTGGTCAGGTCGCTCGCCTCGCGCGTCGCCTTGGCCGCATCGCGCGAGCGCGCGATCGTCACCGCCTGCGCCAGCTGCTGGCGCCACAGCGGCACGGTGTTGACCATGGTCGAATTGATCTTGTTGATCAGCGCCTTGTCGTTCTCCTGCACCAGCCGGATCGAGGGCAGCGACTGCATGGTGACCTGGCGGGTCAGCTTCATGTCATGGACGCGCCGCTCCAGCTCGTCGCGGGCCGAGCGCAGGTCGCGCAGGCCCTGCGCGGCCATCGCGCCCTCGCCCTCCTCGGCGTTCTGCGCCTCCTTCTCGGCGGCGGGGATGTCGAAGACATCCAGCCGGTCGAGCCGCGCCTCGCCGGCCGAGATGTAGAGGCCGAGCTCGTCGTAGAAGCTGAGCGTCTCCTCGTAGAGCCGGTCGAGGAACTTGACGTCCTTCATCAGGATCGTCTCGTGGCGGAGCAGCTCGTCGGTGATCTTGTCGAGCTGGGCGCGCACGTCCTCGTATTCGGCGACGAACTGGGCGACCGGCGTGACGCGGCCGATCAGCTTTTCCCACCAGCTCTGCTTGGCGTTGGGATTGAGCTCGTCGACGTCGAAGCCGCGGATGGTCGAGACCATGTCGCGCAGCGACTCGCCCGCGGGGCCGGTGTCCTTGTTGCGCACGCCCTCGAGCATGCTGTCCGAGATCTCGGTCAGCTTGGACTGCGCACCCGAACCGAACTTGATGATCGAGGAGGTGTCGGAGAGGTCCAGTTCGGCCATGCGCGCCTCGATCAGCGCCCGCTCGTCCGGCTCGGCCATGTCGATCGGCACCACCTCGGCGCGGGGCTCGACGGTCGGCCTGGTCGCGTCCTCGACCTCGGCGGCCATGGCGACGGCGCGGGCCTCGGGGCCCTCGGTCGGCGGGTTCGGCTGGTCGGTGGGGGTCATGGCACGGCTCCGGCAAAAACGGTGGTGGGTGAGGGGGATGGGAGGATCAGGGTCGGCTGCCGCCCTCCCGGCCAAGGCGCTCGCGCAGCACCTCGATCTCGATCTCCAGGTCGGTGCGGTCATCGGCCGAGAGCTTCTCGCTGCCGCGCTGGAAGCTCTGCTCGAGCTCGTCGATCAGCGCGAGGAAGTCCCCGCGCAGCCGCGGGTCGTCCATCTCGCCATGGCTCTCGGCGTATTTCCGCGTCGCCTCGCGCGCACCGACCAGGTGGACCGACAGATAGCGCCGCGCGCGCGTCAGGTCCCGCGGGTCCTGGTCCAGCCGGCGCAGCATCGCGCGCACCTCGTCGCCCAAGGCCGAGAGCCGTTCGGTGATCTCGTGGTCGCCGATCCTGACCGCGTCCTCGTGGATCTCGCGCAGCGTCGCGTCGGCGCGGTCCAGCACGTCGGCGACATGGCCCGTCGCCGCCCCGTCGAGGTCGATGCCCTTGTTGCTGAGCGGGTCGATCCCGAAGGCCGCGAGATGCGCGGCAAAGGCCACCAGCCCGAAGCCCGCGGCAACCAACGGATCGCTCCCGCCCGAGCCGTCGAGCTGCGCCAGGCCGACGCCCAGCCCCGCCATCACGGCGGCGAAGATCTTGCGCGGGATCGCGGGGCGACGGGCGACGGCGCGGGCGGCGTAGGCGCGCTCGGCCGTGAGCCCCTCGTTCAGCATCCAGGCGCCGCCCAGCAGCAGCACGAAGCCCGCCAGCGCCAGGACGGTGCCCGGCAGGTCGCCGGTCGCGATGTCCCAGAAGGCGGCGAAGAGAAGCGGTGCGGGCAGCACATAGAGCAGCCGCGCCCGGACATCGAGGCGCATCGGCTCGCGCCCGGCAAAGCTCGGCCGGCGTTTCGGCAGGGCCGAGGCCGCGCGCCCGGCCGCATCGGGCGAGAACTGACCGCCGAAGCGCTTGGCACTCATCGCGATGCCTCCGCTGACGGCGCTGCCGGCGCGGGCGTGGCCCCCATCGCCTGGCACGAGCTGACCAGGATGGTGACGGCCAGCACCGCGAAGGCGAGCCAACCCACCCAAGGCTTCGACATGCCGACCTCCTGCACAACGCGGGCGTGGCTGGACCCTATCGCCTCGTTAACCCCGATGCCAGCATGCCGGCATGCCGGGATCCCCGTCCCGCGCCCGTCCCGCGCCCTCCCCTCGCCCGTCCCGCGCCCTCGCCGCTGCACCCGCCCCGCCGCGGCGTTCACGTCCGCCACGGGGCGCCGGGCAGGGCCGGACGCCGCAGCGGCGCGGTGCGGGGCGGGCCGCGACTTGTCTCCGGCCGCGAGGGGCCTAGGCTGATCGGGGACAGGGGCGCCGGCGGCGTCGAGAGGTGGTCCGGGGGACGCGATGCGCCGAT
>JBCBPG010000057.1:0-11659 GCA_039820865.1 Pseudomonadota bacterium | reverse complement strand
ATGCCGAGGTGGATCTTGCGCCAGACCCGTCGCTTGGGCCCGCCATGTGTGCGGGCGTGCCACGCGCCTTCGCCCTCGACCTTGATGCCCGTGCTGTCGACGAGCAGGTGCAGTCGCCCCTTGGACCCGCGATACGGGATGTTGACGGCCAGCGTCTTCTGGCGGCGGCTCAGCGTGCTGAAGTCGGGCACTGCCCAGTCGAGGCCGACCAGCCGCAGCAGGCTCTCGACGAACCCTGTCGTCTGCCGGAGCGCCATGCCGAACAGCGCCTTCATCGTCAGGCATGTGTGTATGGCAGCATCGTTGCAGGTCCGCTGTCGGCCACGCTTGCCTGTCGGCACGGCGTCCCAGTTCATCTCGGGATTGAACCAGATCGTATGCGAGCCACGGTGCTTCAGCGCTTCGTTACAGGCCAGCCAGATTGTGGTCTTGTAGCTGGGCGATGTCGGTCGGCTGATGCAGCCAAGCTACCATGCTGGATTCACGAGATGAGTCCTTCACGGGACTTGTGCAACAGAGCCACGAGCCCGGGTCCTTTTCTGGGCGGCCGGTGTTCTTCGGGAGGTGGCCGGGATAGCGTGCGAGCTTCTCTTCCAGGTCGAACGCCACTTTGACTCCCTGGTCCCCAGGGCCTAGCGATCAGCATGATCTGAGAGATGGGCCGCGACCGCCGGCTGCGACTCGGCCGTCCATCTGTCCCACCCTGGGGAATGACATGCCGTTGGCGACCATCAAGATCCCCGCGGCCCTCGCCTCGGCGCTGGCGGCAAAGGGTTACGACACCCTGACCCCGGTGCAGCAGGCCGTGCTGGAGGGCGCGACTGCTGGGCGCGACGCGCTGGTGTCTGCGCAGACCGGCTCGGGCAAGACCGTCGCCTTCGGGCTGGCCATCGCCGCCGAGCTACTGGAGGGCGCCGAGACGATAGGGCCGGTCAGCGCGCCGCGAGGGTTGGTGATCGCCCCGACCCGCGAACTTGCGCTTCAAGTGGCACGGGAGCTTGGATGGCTCTACGGTGAGACCGGCGCGCGGATCGCCACCTGCGTGGGCGGCATGGACTTTCGCGCCGAGCGCCGGGCGCTGGAACGGGGGGCGCATATCGTGGTGGGCACCCCCGGCCGGCTGCGGGATCACATCGAGCGCGGCTCGCTCGACCTCTCCGGCCTGCGCGCCTGCGTGCTCGACGAGGCCGACGAGATGCTGGACCTCGGCTTCCGCGAGGATCTGGAGTTCATCCTTGGCGAAGCGCCCGCCCAGCGGCGCACCCTGATGTTCTCCGCCACCGTGCCCAAGGCCATCGGCGAGCTGGCGCGGACCTTCCAGCGCGATGCGCTGCGTATCCAGACCGCCGGCGAGGCGAGCCAGCATGCCGACATCGACTATCATGCCGTCACCGTCGCGCCCCGCGACCGCGAGCCCGCGATCTTCAACCTGCTGCGCTTTCACGAGGCGCGGGCGGCGATCGTGTTTTGCAAGACACGGGCGAACGTGAACCATCTGCTCGCCCGCATGGGCAATCGCAGCTTCCAGGTCGTGGCGCTGTCGGGAGAGCTGAGCCAGCAGGAGCGCACTATCGCCCTTCAAGCGCTGCGCGACGGGCGGGCGCGGGTCTGCATCGCGACCGACGTCGCGGCGCGCGGCATCGACCTGCCCGGGCTCGACCTCGTGATCCATGCCGACCTGCCGACGAACTCGGAGACCCTGCTGCACCGGTCGGGCCGCACGGGACGCGCCGGGGCCAAGGGCGTTTCGGCGCTGCTGGTCACGCCCGCCGAACGCCGCAAGGCACAGCGCCTTCTCGATGGCGCCCGGCTCGAGGCCCGGTGGGGCGCGGCGCCCTCCGCCGACGCCGTGCGGGCACGAGACGACGCCCGGATCATGGAGCACCCCGCGCTGGTGTCCGATGATGACGAAGGCACCGCTGCGGTGGCGACCGCGCTGATGGAACGCTTCGGTGCCGAGCGGGTGGCCGCGGCCTTCGTGCGCTTGTGGCGCGACGGCCGGGCGGCGCCCGAGGAGATCAGCGAAGACGTCGAGCCAGCAGAACGTCCCAAACGCGACCTCGGCGCGTTCGGCGACGCGGTCTGGTACACGCTGTCGGTCGGTCACCAGGACCGCGCCGAGGCCCGCTGGCTGCTGCCCAAGCTGTGCAAGGCGGGAGAGATCACGCGCGACGCCATCGGTGCGATCCGGGTGCAGCAGGCAGAAACCTTCGTACAGATCGCGAAACCCGCCGCCGAGGCGTTCGGCGCCGGCGGTGAGTTCGACGACGGGGTGTTTATGCGCCGGCTGGACGGCGAGCCGCCCCTTGAGCAACGCAAGCAAAGCGCACCCGGCCGGGGTAGCCCGGCGCGACGCGCGACCGGGCCGCGTCCCGGTAAGCCGAAGGGCCCGCGACGGTGACCCCCCGAGGGCGCGCGTCTGGCCGCCGGGTATCGTCTGGCGAGCCCCCTCCATGCCGTCGTCAGGCTCTGTTGCAGAAATCGGCTGATGGCCGTGGTTGCCCTTTCCCCGGAGAGACTTGTCCCACGGCCTCTGTGACAGGGATGCCGAGCGCGGTGTAGCCGTTCAGGACGGCGATGCGGAGCTGAAGCCCGGCGACCTGACGGTCGACGTCCCGAGCCATGGGTCTCTGGCCCAGCAGTTTCACGCAGTGCCTCTTCGTCTCGACGCGGCTTCGGCGGTGGTATCCGCTGCATCGTCGCCACAAGGCTCGGCCGAGGTTTTTCGAGGAGCGCGGCGCCTCGGTTCGCGCCATGGCACCGGCGGTGACGGTCTTCCAAGGTTTCGCGCTCCTGCGGGGCGGGATGACAGCGTGGGCGCCGCGGTCAGCGATGGCATCGTGGCATTTGCGCGTGTCACAGGCGCCGTCTGCGGTGACGCTGCAGGTCCGCTGGCGGCCAGGCCTGCCTGTCGGCGCGGCGTCCCAGCTCATCTCGGGATCGAACCAGATCGTCAGCGAGCCCCGGCGCTTGAGCGCTTCGCTACAGGCCGGCCAGTTCCTGGTCTTGTGGCTGGGCGATGTCGGTCGGCTCATGCAACCCAGCTACCACGCTGGATTCACGAAATGACTCCCCCCAAAGGCCTTGTGCAACAGAGCCTGCTCGATGTCACAGCCGCCTGCGTGGGACCGTCCTCCTCTGCCGCCACCTGCGCTGCATGGACGGGATCGCAAGTCGGGGCGCTTGCCGCGGGGCGCGCGGGCGGGCATGTCTGGGGTCCAGGCCAGCCCGGTGCCGCCATGACCGCGTTCCGCTTCATTCATGCCTCGGACCTGCATCTCGGCAAGGCCTTCGCAGCCTATCCCGAGGAGGTGCGCGGCCGGCTCCGCGAAGTGCGCCACGGCGCGATCGCGCGGCTGGCGGCGGCGGCGCGCGGGCATGGCGCGGCCGATGTGCTGCTGGCCGGCGACACCTTCGATACCGAGACGCCGTCCGAGGCGGTCTGGCGCCAGGCGCTGGCGGCCTTCGGCGCGGCCGAGGGGATCCGCTGGTGGCTGATCCCCGGCAACCACGACAGCCTCGCGGCCGAGGCGCTCTGGGACCAGATCCGCCGCCAGGCACCGCCGGGCCTGCACGTCCTCGACCGCCCGGCCGTCGAGACCCTTGCGCCCGGCGTCTGCCTCATGCCGGCGCCGCTGCCCCGCCGCTTCCCGGGCCGCGATCTGACCGACTGGATGTCGGGCGCCGCGACGGCGGAGGGCGCGATCCGGATCGGCCTCGCCCATGGCCGCATCCAGTCCTTCGACGGCACGGGCGAGGATGTCGAGGTGATCCCCCCCGACCGCCCCGCGACGGCCGGGCTCGCCTACCTCGCCCTCGGCGACTGGCACGGCGCGCGGCGGATCGGGCCGCGCTGCCACTACTCCGGCACGCCCGAGCACGACCGCTTCCGCCATGAAGGCCGGGGCGTCTGCCTGGCGGTGACGGTCGACGGCCCCGATGGCGGGGTCGAGGTGACACCTGTCGAGACCGGGCAGATCGCCTGGCACGAGCGACGGCTCGCGGTCACCCCGGCCGCCGAGGCGCCGCTGGGCAACGCGCTGCCGGGCGATGCCGCCGCCCGGCGCGACGTGATGCTTGCCCTCGCCGCCACGGGACGCTGCGGGATCGCGGCCCGCCAGGCGCTGGAGGCGGCGGTCGCGGCGGCAGCGCCCCTGTTCCTGCACCTCGACTGGGACGCCTCGGCGCTGGCGACCGAGTATGCGCCGGGCGATCTCGACGACATCGCCACGGGCGGCGCGCTCCGCCTGGCGGCCGAAGCGCTGCAGCACGAGGCCGAGGCGGGGCCGGAGGCCGACCGCGCGGTCGCGGCGGCCGCCCTCAACCGCCTCTACAGCCTGCTCCGCGAGGGCGAGGCATGAGGCTCCGCGCCATCCGGCTCGAGAATGTCCGCCGCTTCGTCGCCCCGGTCGAGATCCGCGACATCGGTCCCGGCCTCAACGTGCTGACCGCGCCGAACGAGCACGGCAAGTCCACCGTCGTCGATGCGCTGCACGCGCTCTTCTTCGAGCGTCACCGCTCGCAGGCCAGGGAGCTGCGCGCCCTCCAGCCGCGCCAGGGCGGCACCCCCTCGATCGCCGTCGAGGTCGAGATCGACGGCCGCGTCCATCGCATCGCCAAGACCTGGAAGTTCGGCCGGGGCGAGGCGACGGTCCATCGCGACGGCACCCTGATCCACCAGGCCGACGAGGCGGAAGCCTGGATCGAGGGCGTGATGCGCCGGCCCAGGGACGGCGGGCCCGCGGGCCTCGTCTGGGTGCGCCAGGGCGCGGTCGGCTTCGACGACGAGGCCCAGAAGGGCGCGGCGCTGGCGCGGCGCGACCTCGCCACCTCGGTCGCCGGCGAGATCGAGGCGATGACCGGCGGGCGGCGCATGCAGGCGGCGCTCGACCACTGCGAGGGCGCGCTGGCGCGCCTCGTCACCCAGCGCGGCGCCAGGGCCGGCGGCCCGCTGGCCGAAGCCGAGGCGGCGGTCGAGGCGCTGACGGCGACGCGCGAGGCGCTGGCGGGCAAGGCGGCGGCGCTGCGGGCCTCGATCGACGCGCGGGGTCAGGCGCGGCGCGCGCTGGCCCGCCTGACCGCCCCGGCCGAGATCGCCGAGCGCGAGGCACGCCTCGCCGAGGCCCGCGCCGCCGACAGCGCCGCCCGGGCCCATGCCGCGCGCCTGGCCGAGGCCGGGGAGCGGCTGGCCGCCGCCGAGGGGCGCGTCCTCGCCCGTCGCCAGGCCCGCGACCTCGTTGCCGACCGGATCGCCGAGCGCGACACGGCCCGGGACGCCGCCGCCGCAGCGGCCGAGGCGGCGCACACCACCGCCGCCGCCCGGGCCGGGGCGGCCAAGGCGCTGACCATCGCCCGCGCCGCCCATGACACGGCCCGCATGGCGCTGGAGGCCGCGGCCGAGACCCACAAGCGCACCCTCCGCCAGGCAGCGGCCGAAGGCGCCGCCGACCGCCGACGCGCCCTCGCCGAGCGGCTGGCCGAGGCGCGCGCCGCCACCGAGACGCGCGCGACGGCGCTGGCCGCGGCGGCCGGCGACATCGATGCCCGTGCCCTGGCCCGGATCGAGGACCTCGAGCGCGACCGCGATCTCGCCCGGCGCCTCCGCGAGGGCGCCGCACCCGCGATCCGCCTCGACTACGCGCCCGGCGCCGAGGGCACGGCAGAGCTCGCCGGCCACCCCCTGCCCCACGCCACCCCGCTGCCCGTCCCCGATGGCGCCACGGTCACGCTCGCGGGCATCGGCACGCTCACCGTCACACCGGGCGAGGCCGGCGGCGGCGAACGGCTGCGCGCGGCCGAGGCGGCACTGGCCGAGGCGCTCTCGGCCGCGGGGCAGGAGAGCGTCGCCGCCGCCCGCGCCTCGGCCGGGCGCCGCCGACAGGCCGAGGCCGACAGCGCCGCGGCCACGGCCCGGCTGAAGGCCGCGGCCCCCGAGGGGGTCGAGGCGCTCGACGCCGCGCTGGCCGCGCTGCCCGCCCAGGCCGAGCCGGATCCCGACCTGCCCGCGCCAGCCGACGCCGAGGCGGCCGAGGCGGCGGCGCGCGCGGCCCTCGCCCCCTGCCTCACAGCGCTCGACCGGGCCGCCATCGAGGAGAAGGCCGCCCGAGAACGCGCCATCGAGGCCGCGCGCGATGCCAGCGCCGCCCAGGACCGCCTCGACCGCGCCGACCAGGCGCTGGCGGGCCAGGACGACCCCGCCGCCGAACTCGCCGCCCTCGATGCCGCGCTCGCCGAGGCCGGTAACGACCGCGCCGCCGCCGCCCGCGCCCGCGACGCCCTGGCCGAGCGCGCCCCGGATGCCGAGGCCGCGACCACCCGGCTGGCCCGCGCCGAGGCCGCCATCGCGCAGGCGGCCGAACGCCAGCGCGCCCTCGACCGCGCCATCGCCGAGAGCGACGCCGAGATCCGCCACCACGCCGCCGACGCCGTCGACGAGCGCCTGGCCGAGACGGAGGAGGCCCTGGCCGCGGCGAGCCGCCGGCTGGAGGCCGTCCGTTTCGAGGTGCGCGTCCTGCGCCGCCTGCAGGCCGCGCTGAGCGAGGCCAAGGCCGGCGCACGCGACCGCTACCTCGCCCCCATCCGGCGCGAGCTCGACCCGCTGATCCGCAGCGTCCTGCCCGACGCCCGCCTGGCGCTGGACGCCGAGGCCCTGCTGCCCGAGAGCCTCGAGCGCGGCGGCGGCCCGGAGGCCTTCGACAGCCTCTCGGGCGGCACGCAGGAGCAGCTCGCCCTGCTCGTCCGCCTCGCCTTCGCCCGACTGATGGCGCGCGAGGGCCGGGCCGCCCCCGTGATCCTCGACGACGCGCTGGTCCACACCGACGACGACCGCATCGAGCGCATGTTCGACGCCCTCGCCCGCCAGGCCGAGGACCTGCAGATCATCGTCTTCTCCTGCCGCCAGCGCGCCTTCGGCGCCCTCGGCGGCCGCCTCCTCTCGATCGAGCCAGCGTCACCCGCCTAGAGCATTTTCCAGCCAGACTGACTCAGTCTGGCGACAAGAAAATGCGGCAAACAGAACAACCTAGAGCGCGAGACCCGATGCAGTCAGGTCGGCAAGCGCTCTGGCCTGCCCTTCAGGGCTCGCCCCCTCCCACGTCATCGTTGCCACGGAGGCGTGACTTTTCCCCGAACGCTGGCAGGTTCCAGGACGCAACGGCTGGATCCGCGTTAGGGCCCCGTTCAGCGATCGGGCAGGATCATGACGCGGGAGGGGGCGAGCCCAGACGCCCGGCCAGCACGACGCGCATCCTGGCGGCGCCCGGGTGCGATGATCGCAGGTCAGCGCTGGCCGATGCGGCTGTCGCGGAACAGGTGCTTCAGGTCGCGGGGCTGGCAGCGCCAGTACTGGGGCGGGGCGTCGATGGTGGCCCCCAGCGCCGCGGCCGCATGCCAGGGCCAGCGCGGGTCGTAGAGCATGGCGCGGGCCAGCGCGACGGCGTCGGCACGGCCCTCGGCGACGATCGCCTCGGCCTCGGCCGGCTCGGTGATCAGGCCCACGGCGATGGTCGGCAGGCCCGTATCGGCGCGGATCCGCTCGGCGAAGGGCACCTGGTAGCCGGGGCCGAGGGTGATCTGCTGGCGGGGCGACACGCCGCCCGAGGAGACGTGGATCGCCGCCGCGCCCCGCGCGGCCAGCGCCTGCGTCAGGGCCACGCTGTCGTCGAGGTCCCAGCCGCCCTCGACCCAGTCGGTCGCCGACAGACGCGCCCAGACCGGCCGGTCTGCCGGAAAGGCCGCCCGCACCGCGTCGAACACCTCCAGCGCCAGCCGCATCCGGTTCTCGCGGCTGCCGCCGTAGTGGTCGTTGCGCCGGTTGGCCAAGGGCGAGAGGAACTGGTGGATCAGGTAGCCATGCGCCATGTGGATCTCGACACCCGCCAGCCCCAGACGCCCGGCGCGCGCGGCGGCGGCGGCGAAATCGGCGACGACCTTCGCGATCCCCGCCTCGCCCAGCGCATCGGGTCGCTCCTCGCCCGCGCCATGGGGCTCGGCGCTGGCCGAGACGGTGCGCCAGCCATGGGGCTGATGCGACGGGATCTGACCGCCCCCCAGCCAGGGCGGCAGGCTGGACCCCTTGCGCCCGGCATGGGCGAGCTGGATGGCAAAGGGCGACACGGCATGGCGGCGCACGCCCGCCAGCACCCGCCCCAGCGCCGCCTCGTGGTCGTCGGACCAGAGACCGAGGTCCCAGGCGGTGATCCCCGCCTCGGCCGAGACGGCCGTCGCCTCCAGGATCACCAGCCCCGCGCCCGAGACCCCGAGCTGGCCGAGATGCATCTGGTGCCAGTCGGTGGCACAGCCATCGGCCGCGGAGTACTGGCACATCGGCGCCACGATCACCCGGTTGGCGATCGCGAGCGGGCCGATCGCCATCGGCTCGAACAGCTTGCTCATGCGCTCCCTCCCTGACGACCCGTCGAGCGGTAGGGGCCGCGGCCCGGCAACACAACCCGCTCAGCGGGCCGGCGCCAGCAGCCGCGCGAAGGCGGCCACCGACGGGGCGATGTGGCAGAGCGAGAAGGCCAGCGGCGAAAGCGCGAGCCCCGGCACGACGGCGAGGCGCTCCATCCGCCCCGCCGCCACCTCGCCCGCGACCAGCATCACCGGCAGCGTGCCGACCCCCATGCCGGCGGCCACGAGGTGGCTCATGGTGGCGAGCGAGCTGGAGCCGTGGATGATCGGCGCCGGCGCCCCCGGCTCGGAGAGCAGGCGCTCGACCTCGCGCGCGGGCGGTGTGCCGCGGGCGAAGGTGACGACGGGGTGGCGGTGCAGCGTGTCGAGGCCATGCGGCCCCTTCACGGTCTCGACGACCCCGGGCGCGGCGAACCAGCCCAGCTCCACGCGCTCGATCGGGACCGGGACGGCGCTCCGCGGGATCCACTGGTCGAGGAGGAGCGCGATGTCCACCGCCCCGTCGATCAGCGCCCGGCCGAGGTTCTCCGAGATGTCGACCGAGAGCTCCATGCGCACGCGCGGCGCCTCGGCCCGCAGCCGTGCGAGCAGGTCGGGCAGGCAGGTATGGACCAGCGTCTCGGCCACCCCGATGCGCAGCGTCGCCCCCAGCCGGTCGCCACCCGTCAGGTCGTCGACGATGTGGTCGCGCAGCTCCAGGAGCCGCCCCGCCTGTTCCACGAACCGCCGCCCCTGTGGCGCCAGCCGCGCGCCCCGGCGCGAACGGTCGAACAGCACCACGCCGAGCGCTGCCTCGATCTGCGCGATTCGCGCCGAAACCGCCGAGGGCGCCAGCCGCAGCACCTCGCCCGCCGCCCTGAAGCCCCCCGCCCGCGCCACCTCGCGCACGATCTCCGCGTCCCTCAGCCCGAACATGGTTCTCTCCCGCACCAGTGTTCTCTCCAAGAGACCACCTTGATCGGAAATTGTCCGCTTGACGAGACCAGCAGGATGCGGTCGCCTGCGGCTGACCGAGGAGGTGACGCCATGGCCCCGCCGACCAGCGACGCCCGATACGCCGCCGAGGCGCGCGCCTTCCGCGCCCGCGCGCGCGCCGGCGACTGGACCGCCCCGACCACGGGCGCAGTACCCGGCGCGCTGCAGGCGAACCTGGCCGTCATGCCCGGCGCCGAGGCCGATGCCTTCGAGCGCTACTGCCGGCTGAACCCCCGCCCCTGCCCGCTCCTCGGCCGCACCGCGCCCGGCGGCGTCGCGATCCCGTCGCTGGCGGGCGATCTCGACATCGCGCGCGACCTGCCGGCCTATCGCCTGATCCGCGACGGCCGCCCGGCCGAGCGGGTGACCAGCCTTGCCGGGCACTGGCGCGCCGACACCGTCGCCTTTGCCATCGGCTGCTCGTTCTCCTTCGAGGACGCAATGGCACGCGCAGGCCTGCGCCTCGCGCACATCGAGGCCGGGCGGAACGTGCCGATGTACGTCTCCTCGATC
This sequence comes from Pseudomonadota bacterium, assembly GCA_039820865.1. Classification (GTDB taxonomy): domain Bacteria; phylum Pseudomonadota; class Alphaproteobacteria; order Rhodobacterales; family Rhodobacteraceae; genus Thermohalobaculum. The sequence continues at coordinate 1,759 of JBCBPG010000057.1, read as the reverse complement.
GAGACCACCGCCGTCGCGCCCTTCGGCGGGCCCATGGTCGTCTCGATGCGCCCGGTGGCCGAGGCCGATCTCGAGGCCGTGCACGCGATCTCGGCCCGCTTCCCCTTTGCCCATGGCGCGCCCGTCCATGCGGGCGATCCCGCCGCCATCGGCATCGCCGATCTCGACCGGCCCGATTTCGGCGACCCGCCCGATGCGCGGCCGGGCGAGGTCCCGGTCTTCTGGGCCTGCGGGGTGACGGCGCAGATGGCGCTTCGTCACGCGCGCCTGCCCGTCGCCGCCACCCACGACCCCGGCCACATGCTGGTCACCGATCTCGACGCCGCCGCCCCCGGTCTCGCCGACTGGCAGGCCGCGTAAACCGCCCCCAACGGAGGACGCCATGACCCGCTCCCGCCTGCTCGCCGCCACCGCCATCGCGCTGCTCGCCGCGCCCGCTGCCGCGACTGCCCAGGAGACCTTCTCGGTCGTCGGCAGCTGGTCCAGCCTGCCGCTCTACAACCAGTACGAGGCGCCGTTCTGGACCGAGACGCTGCCCGGCGCCTCGGACGGCGCGATCGCGGTCGAGATGACCACCTTCAACCAGATGGGCGTGGGCGGAGGCGACGTCTTCCGACTGCTCGGCGACGGCGTGTTCGACGTGGGCATGACGGTGGCCGACTACACCGTGGGCGATGCGCCGGCGCTCGAAGGCCTCGACGTGCCGCTGATCGCGACCGATGCCGCGACCGCCCGCGCCGCCGTCGCCGCCGCGCGGCCCATGGTCGAGGACATCATGGCCGACGTCTTCGGCGCCAAGCTGCTGGCGATCGCGCCCTACCCGCCGCAGATCGTCTTCTGCAAGCCCGAGGTCGCGGGCCTCGCCGATCTCAAGGGCCTCAAGATCCGCGGCTCGGGCCGCATGACGACCAAGCTGCTCGACGCGCTGGGGGCCGAGGGCGTGAATGTCGGCTTCTCCGAGGTGCCGGGCGCGCTCCAGCGCGGCGTCGTCGACTGCGCGATCACGGGCTCGGGCTCGGGCTACAGCGCCGGCTGGCACGAGGTGACGACCACGGTGATGTCGCTGCCGCTCGGCGGCTGGGACCCGGTGGTGACCGCGATGAACATGGCGCGCTGGGAGAGCCTGGCGCCCGAGACGCAGACGCTGATCCTCGAGCGCATCGCCGCCGATTTCGAGACGCCGGCCTGGGATGCCGCCGCCGCCTCGCTGGAGGTCGATCTCGACTGCCTGACCGGCCGCGCCGACTGCCCCCTCGGCGATCCGGCAGCGCTGACGCTGGTCGAGCCGAGTGACGCGGACACCGAGACGGCGCGCGCGATCCTGGTCGAGACCGTGCTGCCCGACTGGGCCGAGCGTTCGGGCGGCGACTGGAAGGACCGCTGGAACGCCAGCGTCGGCGACGTCACCGGCGTCCAGATCCCGTGATCCCCGCCGCCCGGCAACCCTCTCCCCCGGCCCCTCTCCCACGGGGAGAGGGGGGCGGTACCCGCATGCTCCGCGCCCGCATCCCGGGTGCCGGTCCGGGCACCGCGGGCGCCGTTGCCGCACCCCCCTCCGCCCCGGAGGGGGGCCGGGGGGGAGGCCGCGGCCGGGTGCAGCGCCCTTACGGGCAGCCATGACGCCGGCCCCCCCGGACAGGGTCCTCACGGGCCTGCGCCGGGTGAATGCCGGCATCGGCCTCGCCTGCGGGCTGGCGATGCTGGCCTGCTGCGCCTTCATCCTGGTCGAGATCGTCACCCGCCGCCTCGCCTTCGGGCT
>JBCBPG010000056.1:0-11698 GCA_039820865.1 Pseudomonadota bacterium | reverse complement strand
CCTTGCCCGAGCCGATCAGCTCCTTGATCGGGGTGCAGCGGTGTTCGAGGTGACGCTCGGAGAGCTCGTCCATCCCGTGCCCGCCAAGGCCTGAATCGAGCGCGTAGCTCATCAGCATCGTGTCGTCGAAGGGCGCGATCTCGACCGCGTGACGGGCGAGAACCTTGATGTCGTATTTGAGGTTCTGCCCGATCTTGAGCACCGCGGGGTCGGCCAGCACCGGGGTCAGCACGGCCAGCGCCTCGTCCAGCGTCATCTGCCCCGCGACCCGCTCGCCCCCCTCGAACAGCGTCTTCTCGCCCTCGACATGGGCGACGGGCACATAGGCGGCGCGGCCGGGCGCGGGCGAGAGCGCGATGCCCACGATCTCGGCCACCATCTCGTCCAGCGCAGTGGTCTCGAGATCGACGCAGAGGATGCCGCTCTCATGCGCCGCCGCGACCAGCGCCTCCAGCGCCGCGCGGTCGGTGACGGTCTCGTAGGCCGAGGCATCGATGGCCGGCAGTTTGCGTTCCGCGCCGGGCGCCTCGGCCGCGGGGGCGGGCGCGTCCTCGTCCGCCGCCTCACCGCCGCGGGCGGGCGCGGCGCCCACGGCCGGGGTCTCGACGCCATAGGCCTCGGCCACGCGGGCGGTCAGCGTGCGGAACTCCATCGACTTGAGGAAGGCCAGCAGCCTGTCCGCATCGGGCGCGGGCAGGGTGAACTCGTCCAGCGCCGCCTCGATCGGGACATCGACCTTCAGCGTCACCAGCTGGCGCGAGAGGCGGATCTGGTCGGCGAACTCGATCAGCGTCTCGCGGCGCTTCTTCTGCTTGATCTCGCCCGCGCGTTCGAGCAGCGCGTCGAGCGAGCCGTATTCCTGCAGCAGCGCCGTCGCCGTCTTTGCCCCGATCCCCGGCGCGCCCGGCACGTTGTCGACGCTGTCGCCGACCAGCGCCTGGTAGTCGATCATCAGCGCCGGCCCGACGCCATAGCGGCCCTCGACCGCCTCGGTGTCGTAGGTGACCTCCTTCATCGGGTCGAGCAGCACGACGCCCCCGCCGACCAGCTGCATCAGGTCCTTGTCGGACGAGACGATGGTGACCGAGGCCCCGGCCTCGCGCGCCTGCGCCGCATAGGTCGCGATCAGGTCGTCGGCCTCGAAGCCCTCCATCTCGATCGCCGGCAGGCCGAAGGCGCGCGTCGCCTCGCGGATCAGCGGGAACTGGGGCACCAGGTCCTCGGGCGGGGGCGGGCGATGCGCCTTGTACTGGTCGTAGAGCTGGTTGCGGAAGCTCTGCGAGGAGTGGTCGAAGATCACCGCCATATGCGTCGGACCCGAGGTGGCGAACCCCTGCATCATCCGGTGGATCATGTTGCAGAAGCCCTGGAGCGCGCCCACGGGCAGCCCGTCCGAGCGTCGCGTCAGCGCCGGCATCGAGTGATAGGCGCGGAAGATGTAGCCCGAACCGTCGACCAGGTAGAGGTGGTCACCCTTGCCGAGGGGCATGCGCGTCTCCGTTCGAAGCGCCGCCCTGCCGGCGGCGCGGCCGATGCGTTTCACGCGCCCTGCCTCCCGGCGCAATCCGGTCTGCAGGGGGCGCGCAACGCACCCCCGGGTGGCAGGGCACGGCGCCCGGCGCCGGTCTCAATGATCGTCGCCGTCGTCCCCGACCAGCACGAAGCGGCGGTCGCAGTAGCCGCACTGGACCCAGCCCTTGGGGCCGATGGAATAGAAGACCTGGGGGTGGCCGAGCGCGCCCCCCTGGCCCACGCAGGAGACCCGGCGGGTCGTGACCTCGACGATCTCTGGCGCTTCGCTGATCATCTGAACCCTCCCGAACCGGTCTGACCGGGCGAGCATAGCCGCGCCGCCCGGGCGGGCCAAGCCATCCGGCGCTGCCCCTCAGCCGCGGCGGCCCCAGCCGATGGCCGCCCAGATCCGCTCATGCAGGATGTAGGAGACGAAGCCCACCGCCGTGCCGGCCACCGCCACCGTGCCGCCCGCCGCGACCGAGCCGGTCACCGCGTAGCCGATGGCCGTCATCGCCACGAGCCCCGAGAGCTGCCAGGTCACCGCCTTGGCAAGGGTGCGGCCGCGGGTCTCCATCATCGTCCTCCATGTCCAGGCGCTCCCCGGCGTCTAGCCTGCCCGCGCCGCCCGGTGTATCCGGCGAATGCGCTGCATTCCCGCGCGTCTGATGATAAAAAACCCCAATGACGACTCAAATCGACAAACGCGCCCGCGCCGTGCTCTTCCGTACCCGCCTCGCCCAGGCGATGGCGCGCAGCGGCCTCAACCGCAGCAGCCTCGCCCGCGCGCTCGGCGTCGACCGCTCGACGATGGCCCAGCTCCTCGCCCCCGCCTCGACCCGGCTGCCGAACGCGCATCTCGCCGCCGGCGCGGCCCAGGCGCTCGGCGTCAGCGCGGACTGGCTGCTCGGCCTCACCGACCGCGCCGAGCGGCCGGGCGACCTGCTCGCCGCCGCCGTGACCATGCCCGCCGCCGAGCGCAGCGCCGTCACCGCCCAGCTCCTCGACTGGCACCGCGAGGCGGCCGGCTACAGGATCCGCCACGTCCCCGCCACGCTGCCCGAGGTGCTCAAGACCGACGCGCTGCGCGCCTGGGAGTTCGGCGGCCCCGACCCCCAGCGCGACGCGGCGGCGGTGGCGGGGCAGGGCGCCGGCATCCTCGACGACCCCGCGCGCGACTACGAGATCCTGGTGCCCGAGCACGAGATCCGCGCCCTGGCCGAGGGCTCGGGCTATTACCGCGGCCTCGACCGCGCGACGCGGGTGGCCGAAATCGCCCATCTCGCCCGCCTCGCCGAGGACCGCTACCCGCGGCTGCGCCTCTTCCTCTTCGACGCCCGCCACCTCTTCAGCGCGCCCGTCACCGTCTTCGGCCCGCTGCTGGCGGTGATCTATGTCGGCCGCTTCTACCTCGCCTTCCGCGAGCGCGAGCGCGTGATGTCCATCGCCGAGCATGTCGACTGGCTGATCCGCGGCGCGACGGTCGGGCCGCGCGAGGTGCCGGCCTGGCTCCGCGCGCTCGAGCCCGACCCGTGACCCCGCCCCGGCGCCACCCGTGACAGCGCCCGCGCGCGCGCCACATTGCCGGTCCCAGCGACGGAGACGCCCATGAACGCGATCGAGATCCGCGGCCTGACCAAGACCTATGCCGCAGAGAAGGGGCAGGGGCCCAAGACCGCGCTCCACGGCATCGACCTCGACATCCCCGCAGGCTCAATCTTCGGCCTGCTCGGCCCCAACGGCGCGGGCAAGTCGACCTGCATCAACATCCTCGCGGGCCTCGTCACCAAGACCGCCGGGGCCGTGCGCATCTGGGGCTTCGACCAGGACGTCAACCCGCGCCAGTCGCGCGCGGCGATCGGCGTCGTGCCGCAGGAGCTGAACGTCGACCCCTTCTTCACGCCGGTCCAGTCGCTCGAGGTCCAGGCCGGGCTCTACGGCGTCCCCCGGGCCCAGCGGCGCTCGATGGAGATCCTCCGCCGCCTCGGGCTCGAGGACAAGGCGCATGCCTATCCGCGCACCCTCTCGGGCGGCATGCGCCGGCGCCTGCTGGTCGCCAAGGCGATCGTCCACGCCCCCCATGTCCTGGTGCTCGACGAGCCCACGGCCGGGGTCGATATCGAGCTCCGCCGCCTGCTCTGGGACTATGTGCGCGAGCTGAACGAGGCCGGGACCACGGTGATCCTGACCACCCACTACCTCGAGGAGGCGGAGGCGATGTGCGACCGCATCGCCATCATCGACCGCGGCCGCATCACGGCCTGCGAGGATACCGCCACGATGCTGGACCGGCTGGACCAGAAGACCCTCGTGCTGACGCTCGGGGCGCCGGTCGGGACCCTGCCCGATTTCGGCGCCGGGATCGCCGTGACGCGCCGCGAACCGGACGTCGTCGCCCTCACCTACTCCCGCCGCCGCACCACGGCCCCCGCCCTGGTCGAGACCGCCCGCACCGCCGGCCTGCCCCTCGCCGACTTCTCGACCGAGGAGCCCGACCTCGAGGACGTCTTCCTCGCCCTCACCGGCAGCGCCACCTGACACCGACCGGGTGCCTCACCCCGCGCTGCCGCCCCCCTCTCCCCCCGGGAGAGGGGTCGGGGGAGAGGGACCGGCGGAGAGGGCCGCGCTGACAGAAACCGCCCACACGCCCACCCCCGCCCTCACCGGCAGCGCCAACTGACACCGTCCGGGTACCTCACCCCCGCGCTGCCGCCCCCCTCTCCCCCCGGGAGAGGGGCCGGGGGAGAGGGGCCAGGGGAGAGGGGCCAGGGGAGAGGGCCGCGCCAACGCCGTCGCCCCGCGCAACCCGCCGCTTCACGCCTCCCCAAGCCCCCGCTAGTGTCCGCCGCGACGCCACGAGGCCCCCCAAGGAGCGACGGCATGACCGATGCACCCGCCTACGATCCAGAGAACATCTTCGCCAAGATCCTGCGCGGCGAGATCCCCAACAAGACCGTCGCCGAGACCGAGCACAGCCTCGCCTTCCACGACATCTTTCCCAAGGCGCCGGTCCATGTGCTGGTGATCCCCAAGGGCGCCTACGTGAACGCCGAGCACTTCGGCGCCGCCGCCTCGGACGCCGAGATCGCCGATTTCGCCCGCACCGTGGCGACCGTCGCCCGCGAGACCGGCGTGGCCGAGAGCGCGGGCGGCAGCGGCTTCCGGCTGATCTCGAACGCCGGGGCCGACGGGGTGCAGGAGGTGCCGCACTACCACGTCCACGTCCTCGGCGGCCGCCCCCTCGGCCGCATCGTCCCCAAGGCCCCGGACGAGGCCTGACGCGCCACCGCGCCGGACACACGCCCCGCCCGGCGCCACCCAGCGCGGCGCCGGCGCGCGACCGGCGCCCGCCCCGCCCACCCACCCGCTCGCGCCGGTCGCGCGCCCCCGGGCGAGGGAGCGCCCGCGCCCGTCGATGCGGCCGTGCGCGTTCTGCTCCAGAACGTCCGGGACACCCGACGGCCGGCCGGCGTGCTCAGAGCCGCGCCGCCAGCGCCTCGATGTCCGCCGCCACGATGTCCCAGTCGGCGCTGGGCGCGAGATCGGTGGTCTGGCCCGGCCCGTGCTCGGCCGGGCGGGGGACGAAGGCGGTCACGAACCCCTCGGCCCGCGCGGCGGCGAGGTCGTCATTGTGCGCGGCCACCATCATCACCGCCGAGGGCGCCAGCCCCAGCGCCGCGGCCGAGGCGCGATAGGCGGCCGGGTCCGGCTTGTAGGCCCGCGCCACGCCCGCGCCGAGGATCGCGTCCCATTCGATGCCGCCAAAGCGCGCCAGCCGCGCCATCAGCCCGATCGAGCCGTTGGAGCAGGGCGCCACCAGCACCCGCCCCCGCATCGCCGCGATGCCGGCCACGCTGTCGGGCCAGGGCGGCAGCCGCTCCCAGGCGCGGTTGAGATCGGCCAGCGCCGCCGCGTCCAGCCCCCCGGTGCCCGGCTCAATCCCGCGCGCGGCCAGCACCCGCTCCAGGTTCTCGCGATGCAGAACGTCCAGCGCCACATAGCCCCGCGCCCCGTCGCGCACCCGCGCCATCGCCGGCTGGTACTCCGCCCGCCAGGCGTCGGCGACGGCATGGGCATCGTCCTCGACCCCCGCGGCGGCGAAGACCCGCGCGACCTCGCGCGCCACGCCCGTGCGCCAGTCCACCACCGTCCCGAACACGTCGAAGATCGCCGCCTCGACCGTCATGCCACCGCCTCCAGCCAGCCCCGGTAGCGGATCATCGGCCCGATCCCGCGAAGCGCAACCGCGATGTCGAAGACAAAGCGGCCGTCCACCTCGCGCTCGACCGCCTCGCTGAGCGGCCAGAGGAGACGCGGCAGCGCCAGCCCCGCGATCCGCGCGCCCACGACATCCAGCCGCAGCGCCCCGTCCCCGACCGTCAGCGCCATCTCGAAGGTCCCGGGCCCGATCCGCTCGACCACCCGCCCCGGCCCGGCCGGGCAGAGCGTGGTCGACAGCCGATGACCGCCGAAATCGCGATGCCAGCGCTCGACGCCTTCGCCCCGCTCGACCGAGACCGTCACCGCCACGCCCTCGCCCGATCGCGGAAAACCGAACGCGGTTGCCGCAAGCCGCGCCAGCGGGTGGCGCCCCCGCAGGATCGCCGCCTCGCCGGCAAAGCGCGTCGCGGGGCCCGCGTGAAACGCCCGGACCGCCGGTGCCAGCCCGTCCGCCGCCGGGCCCAGCGCGGCGATGAACAGCGCGCTCACCCGATCAGCCGGGCGCGCACGGCCGGGTCGGGCAGGGCGCAGAGATCGCCGCGCCCCATCACGCCGTAGCGGTTGCGCGCGATCCGGGCATAGAGCCAGCGGCGCCATCCCCCCGGCAACAGCATCGCCAGCCGCCCCGCCAGCGCCGGCCAGCCGCCCAGCATCCGCGTCGCGACCGCGATGCCCTCGATGCCGCCATGGGCGCGCCCGTCCACCAGGCAGAGCCAGCTCGCCGGGTCGTCCGGGTCCAGCCCGAAATGGCGCATCACCGCCCGGCCCGTCACGCTCTGCACCGGGCATAGGCGCATGCGCCCCGCCCGGTCATGCCGCGCCACCAGCCGCGCCCAGCGCGAGCAGAGCGCACAGTCCCCGTCGACGAACAGCACCGCGCCCGCGTCCGGAAAGGCCGGCACCGCGGGATCGTCGCGATAGGCATAGGCAGGGCGATCAGTGATTTCCATAACGACAGAAATAACAGAAACAGATCCGCCCATCCCTGCGACCCCCGCGCGCATCCCTCACAGGGCCTTCTCGAAGTCGATCACCCGCGTGCCCCGATAGGCCCGCTCGCCCAGCGCCCGATAGCCAAGCCGCGCATAGAGCGCCCGGTTCTCGACCATCACGACATTCGTCAGCAGCCGCAGGACCGCGAAGCCCCGCGCCCGCCCCTCGGCCTCGGCCGTCGCGATCAGCCGCCGGCCAAGCCCCATGCCCTGCGCCGCCGGATCGACCGCCAGGTTGTGGATCTCCCAGCCAGCCGGCCCCTCGCCCCCCGGCGGCCCGCCATCGGGACAGGCCAGGCAATAGGCCAGCAGGTCCTGCGCCGAAGGCGGCGGCAGCGCAGGCTGCCGCGCCGGAGGCGCCTCGGCCACCCAGGCCACCCCATCCCCGACCCCGATGCCGACGAAACGCGCGAAATCCGGCCGCATCGCCGGCGGCTCCCGTCCGTCGAGGCGGGGGACATAGCGGGCATAGGCCTCGACCGCGATCGCCGCCATCCGGGGCAGGTCGCCCGCCACCGCCGGGCGCAGCGAGACTTCGGGCGCCGGCCCGTCGATCACGGCCGGTTGTCGCCGATCCGGCCGCGGTTCTCGCCCACCTGGCCGCGATGCATCAGCACGTGGTCCAGCAGCACGCAGGCCATCATCGCCTCGCCCACCGGCACCGCGCGGATGCCGACACAGGGGTCATGGCGCCCCTTCGTGACGATCTCGCTCTCCTGGCCCGCGGTGTCGATCGTCCGTCGCGCCGTCAGGATCGAGGAGGTCGGCTTCACCGCAAACCGCACCACCACCTCCTGCCCGGTCGAGATCCCGCCCAGGATCCCGCCCGCATGGTTCGCCTCGAACACCGGGCCGTCCGCGCCCATCCGGATCTCGTCGGCATTCTCGCTGCCGCGCAGGGCCGCCGCCCCGAACCCGTCGCCGATCTCGACGCCCTTGACCGCGTTGATGCTCATCATCGCCGCCGCCAGGTCGGTGTCCAGCTTGCCATAGACCGGCGCGCCCAGCCCCGCCGGCACGCCCGACGCCACGATCTCGATCACCGCGCCGACGCTGTCGCCCTCCTTGCGGAGCGCGTCCATGAACGCCGCCCACTCGCCAGCCGCCACCGGGTCGGGGCAGAAGAACGGGTTGTCGGCCACCGCGTCCCAGTCCCAGCGCCCGCGATCCACCAGGTGTGGCCCCAGCTGCACCAGCGCACCGCGCACCGTCAGCCCCGGACACAGCGCCTCCAGCGCCGCCCGCGCGATGCCCGATGCCGCCACCCGCGCCGCCGTCTCCCGCGCCGAGGACCGCCCGCCGCCGCGATAGTCCCGGATCCCGTACTTCACCCAGTAGGTGTAGTCGGCATGGCCGGGCCGGAACCGTGTCGCGATCTCGGAATAGTCCTTCGAGCGCTGGTCGGTGTTGCGGATCATCAGCTGGATCGGCGTGCCCGTCGTCACCCCCTCGAACACGCCCGAGAGGATCTCGACCTCGTCCGCCTCGCGGCGCTGGGTGGTATAGCGCGACTGCCCGGGCTTGCGCCGGTCCATCCAGACCTGCAGCGCGGCCGCGTCGACGGGCACGCCCGGCGGGCAGCCGTCGACCGTGGCGCCGAGGGCGGGACCGTGGCTCTCGCCCCAGGTCGTCACGCGGAAGAGATGGCCGAAAGTGTTGAGCGACATGGGCGGCTTCTTACGCCATCGCGCCGCGAAGGGAAGGGGGCGCGCCCGCCTGCCGCAGCGGCCATTGCCTGTCCGTCGCCCTCCCGCCCTGCGTGCATCGCACATCCCCGAAGCGAATGGCCCCTGTGTCCGCTGACACAGGGGCGCCGCCCGCCCCCGCCCATCTTCGGCTCAGGCGCCGCAGGACGACCGGCCCGGCGCCGCCGAAGAGGAGAGACCGACATGGAAACGTTCATCTTCGCCGCCAACGACCCGAGCCGGGTCCCCGGCCCTGCCGATCCCCGCCTGGAGATCGTCGAGACCACCGACGACGCCCGCAACCGGGCGAGCTTCCAGGACCTCCTGGACGCCCTCGCCGAAGCGATCGAGGAGCGGAGAGAGGAAGAGGCCACGACCGCCGCCGCCGCCCGGTCCCGGAACGAGGCCCAGGACGAGGACCAGGACGAGGACCAGTTCGGGGCCCGCTACGGGGCGGATGACGCGGCGCGAGGCTACGCCAGGTCCGGCCACGCCGGCGCCTTCGAAACCGCCTGAGGCCCCCAAGGCCCAGGACCCGTCCGCAATCCACGACCGACAGTCCCGAGAGGAGAGACCCATGGCCGATTCGATCAGAATGCTGACGACCATCGCCCAGCTCAAGACCCAGAGCGCCAACGAAAGCGCCCTCGACGCCGCCGCGAAGCAGCGCGATCTCATCGACAAGCAGAGCGATCTGCGCGACGCCGCCGGCGCCTTTGACGAGCTGGAGGACACCGCCGACACGCTCGCCACCCTGCAGTTCGAGCTGACCCGCCAGGCCGCCGCCTATGACCGCACCACGACGACCGCGTCGCAGTATTACAAGGACGCGGGCGACATCGACTGGGGCGACTACTTCGGCTGAGCGCATCAGGGCAGGCGCGACCGCCCTCGGCCGCGCCGCCCACCCCTCGCCCGCCGGGCGCCCCGCCGCGACGCCCGTCGGCCCATGGCGGGATGATCGCCCCGCAAGAGCACCCCGCAAGAGCGCCCCGCGGCGGCCCGCCTCCCCGCCACCCCCCCCAGACCACTCCAGACCACCGGCCCCGGACGACTGCGGCGATCCCGCCGGCGGCATGCCGGTCGGCCGATCGGCGGCCCGGACGGTGCCGTGCCCGCAGCCGGCCCGTGGCGCCGTGCCAGGGCGCGGCAGCCCCGGCCGCCCCTGCCGCACGACACGGCGCGCACCCGCTGTGATCCGCGGCACGCCAGCGCCGTCCCGGCGCATCGGCGGCCCCCGATCAGGTGACGCGCGGCACAGTCCCGCGCCCGCGCCCTCTCCACCTCGCAAGCACAGGCCGGACAGCAAAGCCCACTGGCCATGACAGAAGGGAGACCATGCCATGACCAACAGCACCCGCGCTCTGACCGCCCTCGCCGATCAGCAGAACCAGATGGCCGGCGAGGCCGGATCGGACCTCCGCTCGGTCGTGCATGACCTGAGCGCGAACATGCAGGAAAAGTCGACGATGCGCGACGTGGAGGCACAGTTCGAGGCGATCGAGAACAAGGAAGACGACCAGTCGCTGCTCCAGTTGGGACTCAAGACCGACAGCGCCTCGTATTGGCACCAGGACAGCGCGAACGGGTACCACGAGGAAGACTACAACGCCTTCGACAGCTTCTTGTTCATGTGAGCGATGCCCGGCCGCCTGGCGGCAGCAGCGCCACCGCCCCGACAGACCCTGGCGGTGGAACGAAAAAGCCCCGCCGGCGGCACCGGCGGGGCTTGGATCCCGGAAGGCGAGGGGCGCGTCAGTCCTTGCCCTTCACCGAGGCCCAGATCTGCTTGTTGGTGTAGTAGAGCAGCACCGCCAGCGCGATCAGCAGGACGAAGTTGCGCAGCCCCGCCTGCTTGCGGTCGCCGAGCTTCGGCTCCGCCGCCCACATCAGGAACGCCGAGACGTCCTCGGCCTCCTGCTCCAGCGTGGGCGCGGGCGGGGTGTAGTCGCCGCCCTCGCCATAGACGGCATACTCGACATCCTCGCCCCAGAGCGGCTGCGCCATGCTGAGATAGCCGCCCGGGTAGACGTCGTTGCCGTAGAGGAACGCGCCCGCCTGCTCCTTCTCCGAGCCGTTGTAGCCGACCAGCAGCGAGTAGATGTATTCCGGCCCGCCGATGCCGTTGAACAGCTGGCTGGTGCCCAGGCCATAGGGCCCGTGGAAGCCGGCGCGCGCCTTGGCCATCAGCGACAGGTCGGGCGCGCCGACCGCGTCGTTCAGCGGGAACTTGTCCGACGGACGGCAGGTGCGGAACTCGTCGGTGAAGCGGTCGACGCACTCGTAGTTCTCGGCGATCGCGCGGATCTGCGCCTCGGGGAACTCCGGCCCGCCCGGCTCGCCCAGCGAGCGGAACGAGACGTACTGCATGCCGTGGCAGCCCGCGCAGACCTGCTGGAAGATCTGGAAGCCGCGCTGCAGCTGGAAGCGGTCGTAGGTGCCGAACGGCCCTTCGAAGCTGAAGTCGATATCGGTCACTTCCCCGCCCGGACCGGCCGCCGTGGCCGCCCCCGGAAGGGCGACGGCGGCGGCGAGCAGGGCAGCGCCGAGGGTCTTGTTGAGCATGGGTCTCTCCTCCAGCGCTGGGTTATTCGGCCGGCGTCGTGGCGCCCGACGGCGGGATCTTGCCGTCGCCGACCATCCAGCCGCCGTTATGCCCGATCGCGGGCGCCTTGGGGTGTTCGGCCGCAAAGCTCTCCTCGACCGTGGCCGGCACCTGCTCCGGCGTCTCCAGGATGCCCAGCAGCGGCAGCAGCACCAGGAAGTAGCCGAACCAGTAGATCGTGCCGATCAGCGAGATCGTCGGGATCAGGCCCTCGGCCGGCTGGCCGCCCGCCCACATCAGCACGAAGAAGTCGGCGACCAGGATCCAGAAGAACGTCCGCAGCATCGGGCGGTAGCGGGCCGAGCGCACGCGGCTGGTGTCGAGCCACGGTGCCAGCGCCATCACCACCAGCGAGCCGAACATCGCGATCACGCCACCGAGCTTCGAGTCAATGAACAGGATGTCGAAGTCGATCGCGCGCAGCATCGCGTAGAACGGCAGGAAGTACCACTCGGGCACGATATGCGCCGGCGTCACCAGCGGGTTCGCCTCGATGTAGTTGTCGGGGTGACCCAGGTAGTTCGGCATGAAGAAGACGAGCGCCACGAACAGGATCAGGAACAGGACCAGCGCGTACATGTCCTTGATCGTGTAGAACGGGTGGAACGGCACCGTGTCCCGCTGCGTCGTCTCCTTGTCCGTCTTGCGGATCGCCACGCCGTCCGGGTTGTTGTTCCCGGTGG
>JBCBPG010000055.1:0-11701 GCA_039820865.1 Pseudomonadota bacterium | reverse complement strand
CGCCGAGATAGGGGTTGCAGCCGCTGTCGGCGGCGCGGAGTTCGACACGCCCGCCGCCCTTGGGGATGCGCGTCGCGTTGGGGCTGTTGATGTTGCCGTAGCAGGCGAAGATCGGCGCCCAGGTGAAGCCCGACATCGAGCCCTGCTTGACCAGCCGCTTGTAGCTGTTCACCAGCGGCGCGACGGTCGCCATGATCGCGGGCAGGTGGCGCAGGATGCCGGCCAGGAACTGGTAGCCGAGGGGCGAGAGGCCGCAGCCGCGCGGGTCGTCGGTCGACTTGAACAGGTTCTCGCCCGTCGCCGCATCGGCCAGCGACATGTTGAAATGGGCGCCGGAGCCCGTCCGCTCGCCGAAGGGTTTCGGCATGAAGCAGGCATAGCCGCCGTGCTTCCTGGCGATCTGGGTGGCCATCATCCGCAGCAGGACATAGCGGTCGGACATCGTGCGGGCGTCGGCATAGGCGAAGTCGATCTCGACCTGGCCGATGCCGTCCTCGTGGTCGAAGGAGTAGACGTCCCAGCCGAGCGTGTTCATCGCCTCGACCAGCTCGCCCAGCCAGTCGAGGTTATCGAGGAGGCGCGTCGTGTCGTAGGCCGGCTTCTCGAGGTGGGGCAGGGGGGACATGGGCTGCCGGCCTCCGGCCTCGTCGCGGAAGACGAAGAACTCGGCCTCCATGCCGAGGTTCATCGTGAACCCCATCTCGGCAGCGGCGGCGACCTGGCGGCCGAGGATGTTGCGCGAGCAGGCCTCGAAGGGCGCACCCTCGCACCAGAGATCGCAGGAGAAATACGCGGTGTCCGGCCGGAAGGGCAGGATCGAGCAGGAGGCGGGGTCCGGCATGCAGGCCACCTCCTCGTCGTTGATCTCCTGGGGCACGCCGTCCAGCGCGGCGCCCGTGAACATCTCCGAGCCGCCCATCATCTGGGCGAAGTGCGAGATCGGCACGAGCTTGGATTTCGAGACCCCGTGCATGTCGACATAGGAGGCGATGCAGGTGGTCACCCCCGTCGCCTCGAGCTCGGCCCTCAGCGCCGCCGTATCCGTCATCCTCGTCCCCCCGTCATCGTCGCAGGCCTGTCTTCAGCAAGAAGGGCCGCGCGTGGCGGCCCTCCCGGTCGTCGTGCGTCGTCGTGCGGGGCGGGCGCGGGGCCCGCCCGGATCACTTCTCGTGGCTCTTGTGGGCGGCCTCTTCCTGCATCGCGCCATAGGCGATGGCGCCGATGACCGCGACGATCGAGAGGAAGAGGAAGATGCCGGGGGTGACGCCGCCGGCGCCCGTGAAGTAGGCGCCCACGCCCTCCCAGCTGTCGATCGGTGAACCCATGGGTCGTCTCCTTGGATTGAGGTTGCGGGGTTACTCGGCCGGCGTCGCGACGGCGCCGCCGGTTGGCTGGCTCTGGTCCTTGCCATAGGGCGTGTGCATGCCCTCCGGATAGGCCGACACGGGCACCTCGGCGAGGTCCATGCCCAGGATCTCGATATGCTCGGGGATGCGCAGCAGCCCGACCATCTTGAGGCCGAGCGAGACCACGTAGCCCGGCACGAAGCCGAGGATGGCCATCGAGATGGCGCCGATCACCTGGCCCATCAGGTTGGTGTCGGGATAGTCGCCGTTGGGATAGCCGGAGGCGAAGATGCCGAAGGCGACCACGCCGAAGGCACCGGCGAAGCCATGCACCGAGACGGCGCCGACGGCGTCGTCGATCTTGAAGGTCGTCTCCAGCCACTTGGCGCCGATCGGGGCGATGATGCCGCCGCAGAGGCCGAGCAGGAAGGCGAGCGGGGGCCAGTAGACGTCGAGGCCCGAGGCGGCCGCGAAGATGCCCGCCAGCGCGCCCGACATCATCCAGAACGGGTCACGCCCGGCCAGCCAGCCGCCGATCACGCCACCCGAGAAGCACATCAACGTGTTGAACGCGATGGCCGAGAGCGTCGCCGGGTTGCCGAAGATCGTCGTCCACTGCCCGGTGCCGTTGTAGATGATGCAGCCGCCGAGGAAGCCGAAGAAGCCCACGATCAGCACCATCAGGCCGAAGGTGGCCAGCGGGATGTTGTGCGGGCGCAGCTCGTTGGCGGTGCCGTCCGGATTGAACTTGCCGATCCTGGGGCCGAGGTTGATCAGCACGCCGAGCGCGAAGAAGGCCGCGATCATGTGCACGCAGCCGGCCGCACCGAAGTCGTGCCAGCCGAACTCGGTCAGCAGCCAGCCATCGCCGTGCCAGGCCCAGGAGGCGCCGAGGATCCAGACGACCGAGCCGAGCAGGATGGCGAGGATGATGAAGCCCGAGAGCTTGATCCGCTCGATCACCGCGCCCGAGAAGATCGAGGCGGTGGTGGCCGAGAAGAGCGCGAAGGCCGCCCAGAAGATGCCGCTGGCGTTGTCTTCCAGGTTGGGGCCCATGTTGGCCGACCAGGGCGCACCGCCGGTCTCGGCCGAGAAGTCGGGCAGCCCGCCCGGCGAGGCAAGGTAGATCCACCAGCCGACGAAGAAGAAGGTCGGCAGCACGAAGGCGAAGGCCAGAATGTTCTTCATGCCCGAGGCGAGCACGTTCTTCTTGCGCGACGCACCCATCTCGTAGCCGAGAAAGCCGGCGTGGATGATGAACATCAGCGCCGTGCACCACCAGTAGAACACTTCCATGTTTACGGCGGTGGACCAGGTGGTCCCTTCCTCCAGGGTCGCGACCTTGGCCGCGAGTTCGGCCAGTTGCTCTTCCATCGAGCTCCCCTCCGTTTGAACGCAGATTTTTCATATCGTTATCGAATTCTCACCGCGAGGAAACCCAAAAGTGACGCATCTTAGGCATCGCCATAAAGCCATTTTATTTCAGTATCTTATGGTGATAATGGGCAATCTCAGAACAAATGTTCTGCTTATAAAAAAGGCAGTAAATCAGAAATCTGCCTTTCCTGCAGGCGCCCGGTCTTGGGTTCGGTGGGCGGTCCGGGTGGTTTCGGCAGCCGTCGGTTGTCAGGGCCGTTCGGGTGCACGGCCACGCTGTTCGGACCGCTCCCCGCCAGATCGCCAACATTTCCTTTTGCTCAATTTATTTTTCTGTGATGAAAATCTGCCAGCAGCGACAGGGACGTTTACCGGTGGCCGAGACGACGGGCAGGAGTGGCAAGCGCGGCACGAAGGCTGAGAGGGCCTCCGGCCGGACGTCGGAGCCGGTTGCGGGACCCGTGTCGGGACCCGTCCATGTCGGGATCTTCGACTTCACCGGTGCCTTCCGCTCCAAGCGCCTGCCGGCCGAGACCTATGACGCGACGCTGAAGGACGGCTGGCACTTCATCGACGCGCTGCCGTTCTGGATGCACGACGAGACCTGCTTTGCCGAGCGTGGCTTCGTCGACGAGCCCTGCCGTATCCGCCCCGACACCCTCCGCCCCTTCCCCGCCGATCCGGGCACCTCGCTGGCGATCGCCGACTATGACGGCCCCAGCGCCGACATCGCGCCCCGCGTGGCGCTGGAGCGTCAGGTCGACAAGGCGCGCGCCATGGGCTTCGAGGCGGTCGGCGGTTTCGAGTTCGAGACGATCTTCCTGGCCGAGGACGGCGCCAGCCTGCGGTCCAAGGGCTGGCGCGACCTGGCGCCCGCGCTGGAGCACAACCGCTGCTGGTCCACCGTCTCGCCCGCCGCGGATGCCGCGCTGATGGCCGAGTTCGACCATGCGCTGCGCGCCGCCGAGATCGCGCTCGACCACCGCTGCAGCGAGCTCGGCCCCGGCTGCATCGAGTATACCCTCGGCCCGTCGCCCCTGATCCGCGCGGCCGACGACGCCGCGCTCTTCAAGATGATGCTGAAGGCCGAGGCGCGCCGGAGGGGCATGACCGCCAGCTTCATGGCGCAGCTCGACGCCGGCTTTCCCGGCCTCTGCGGCCACATCAACATCTCGCTGCGCACCGCCAGGGGGAAGGGCAGGCCCGCCTTCCACGACGCCAAGGACCCGCAGGGGCTGAGCAAGACCGGCCGCGCCTTCCTGGGCGGCATGGTGGCGCTGACGCCCGCGCTCATGTGCCTCTTTGCGCCCAGCGTGAACGCCTACCGCCGGCTCCGCCCCGGCAACTGGGCGCCGCGCACGCCGAGCTGGGGTGTCGGCAACTATTCCTGCGGCGTCCGCGTCGTCTCGCGCACGGCCGAGGAGACGCGGCTGGAGTTCCGCCTGCCCGGCGCCGACACCAACCCGCACCTGACCGCCGCGATGGCGCTGGCGGCTGGCCTCTGGGGCATCGAGACCGCGGCCGATCCGGGTGCGCCCGTCACCGGCAATGCCCGAACGGCAGCCGTCGAGCCCGACCGGCTGCTGCCCACCTCGCTCGAGGAGGCGGCGCATCGCCTCGCCGCCTCGGACACCGCCCGCGCGCTCTTCGGCGAGCGCTTTGTCGACCACTACGCGGCCTGGTGCAGGGCCGAGGCGGCGGCGTTCCACGCCCATGTCTCGGCCTATGAGCGGGCCCGATACCTGGAGAGCCTCTAGTGACCGATATCGAAGCCTTCGTTGACGCCCCCGGGCGTGCCGAGAAGATCGCCGAGGTGCGCCGTCTGATCGACGAGCACGAGATCGACTATCTCTATCTCCAGTTCGTCTCGGTCACCGGGCGGATCTGCGGCAAGGGCATCCCGGCCGCGCACTGGGAGAGCATCGCGAAGAAGGGCTTCCAGCTGGTCTACGGCGCCACCGTGAACCTCTTCGTCAACCGCCATGGCGACTACATGGGCTATGGGCCGGAGGCGGCGGAGCTGGTCGGCATCCCCGAGCCCGAGACGTTCTGCCAGCTGCCCTGGGACAAGCGCGTCGCCCGGCTCTTCTGCACCCTGTTCCGCGGGCGCGAGGAACGCGAGGACCCCGGCGCCTTCCTCACCTCGGACTGCCGCGGCAACCTGCGCCGCCTGCACGAGGCGTTCCAGGCCAAGCACGGTCTCAACCTGCGCACCGGCACCGAGCCGGAGATGATGTGGCTTAAGAAGGGGGAGGACGGGAAGCCCGACGGCGGCTACTCCAAGCCCTACTGCTACCACATCGACCAGTTCGAGAGCCTGCGCCCGGTCTTCCTGCGCGTGATCGACTACTGCCACGCCATGGGTCTCGACATGATCCAGGGCGACCACGAGGACGCGCCCGGCCAGCTCGAGCTGAACTTCACCTATGACGACTGCCTGCGCACCGCCGACCGGCTGACCACCTACCGCCAGATCTGCGCCCAGGTCGCGCGCGAGTTCGGGCTGATCGCCTGCTTCATGTCCAAGCCCTTCATGGGGGTCTCGGCCTCGGGCTGCCACCACAACATCTCGCTGTGGGAGGGTGGCGAGGATGCGGCCGTCACGCTCGGCAAGTCGCCTGGCGTCGCGATGCCCGAGGTGTTCTTCCACCGCTCGGGCGGGAGCAACGGCTTCATGCCGACGGGCGACGATCCGCAGATGCCGGGCCCGATCGGGCAGAACGCGATCGGCGGTATCGTCAGCCACCTCGACGCGCTGACGGCCATCGGCTGCTCGACCGTCAACTCCTACCGCCGGCTCTGGGACACGGGCTTCTGGGCGCCGGTCTTCAAGGACTGGGGCTTCCAGAACCGGACCACGGGCCTGCGCATCTCGGCGCCCGGGCGGTTCGAGTTCCGCTCGGTCGACAGCATGGTGAACCCCTACCTGATGGCTGCCGGTCTGATGCAGGCCTGCGACCACGGGCTCACCGACAAGCTGCCCTGCGGCACGCCGGAGGAGCGCAACATCTACGTCGCCATGGAGGAAGGAAAGCTCGTCCAGAAGCTGCCAATGACGCTGGGCGACGCGCTCAAGGCGCTGGCCGCCGACGACGTGATCAAGTCGGCCATGCCGGGCGAGATGTACCGCCTGTACAACGAGTACAAGACCGACGAGTGGGAGCGCTTCCTCCACACCGTCTCCGACTTCGACACCGAGAACTACCTCGACTGCCTGCCCTGACGCACCCCGAGGGTCCGATGAGCGCCACCGCCGATCTCGACGCGCCGTATCTGCCGATGGACGACCCGGCCTTCTCCCTGCGCGACCCGATGGTCGCGCAGGCGCGGGCGCGGTCGTGGTATGCGCGCACGCCCTACGGGATCGCGGTGCTGCGCCATCGGGAGATGGGCGAGCTGCTGGTCAACCGCTCGCTGCGACAGGGCAGCCATGCCTGGCCCGCCCATAACGGCGTCTCGGGGCTCTTCGCCGACTGGTGGGCGCGCACGATCCTGGTGCAGGAGGGGGCGGACCACACGCGGCTGCGGCGGCTGGTGAACCCGGCCTTCTCGCCCCGCCTGCTGGAGGTGATGCGCCCGCGTTTCGAGGCGATGGCCGACGCGCTGGTCGACCGGTTCGCCGAGCGTGGGCAGTGCGATTTCATGGCCGAGTTCGCCGATCCCTACGCCTCGCAGATCCTCTGCCTCATGCTCGGCCTGCCGCAGGAGGAGGCGCCGCGGGTGCTGGAGCTCTCCGCCGACATGGGGCTGGCGCTGGGCGTCGATTTCAAGGCCCATGCCGAGCGGATCGACCGCGCGACCGAGGGCATGTTCGCCTACGCCGACGAGCTGGTGGCCAAGCGGCGCGACATGGCGCAGGACGACTTCATGTCGGTGCTGGTCGATGCCACGGGCGAGCCGGACACGCTCAACGACGAGGAACTGCGCGACATGATCCTGATGCTGGTCTTCGCCGGCATCGACACGACGCGCAACCAGCTCGGCCTCGGCATGTCGGTCTTCATGGACCATCCGGATCAGTGGGAGATGCTGGCGGCCGACCCCACGCTCGCCCGCGCCGCGGTCGAGGAGGTCATGCGCATCCGTCCCACCATCACCTGGGTCACGCGCGAGGCGGTCGAGGACCTGACCTACCAGGGCCTCGAGATCCCCAGGGGCACCACGCTGCACCTGATCTCGGGCGCGGCGGGCACGGATGCGGGGGTCTTCGCCGATGGCTTCGACATCAGCGCGCGGCGCGAGCGGCATTTCGGCTTCGGCGGCGGCATCCACCACTGTCTCGGTCACGCGATCGCGCGCTCGGACATGTCGGTGGCGCTGACGATCCTGCCGCGCCGGCTGAAGGCCCCGCGGCCCGACGGTCCCGGCACCTGGCTGCCCGACAGCGGCAATACCGGCCCTGTCAGCCTGCCGATCCGCTTCGAGGCGCGCGGCTGAGGCAGGAAAGCCCCAGGCGAAATCGCTAACCGGCCGGCCCGCGAACGGGTACACTGGGCTCTCCCTTCGCAGACGGAGAGGAGCCGGACCATGCCGCAGCACGCTGCAACCTTCGCCCGCGACACGGCGAAGGCCGCGCCCAAGGCCGCCAGCCCCCGCACTGCCGACAGCGCCCGCACTGCCGCCCCGGACCGCGCGGCCGCCCCCCGGCCCTACGGCCCGGCCCCCACCGCGCCCCCGGCACGGCTCTGGCGCGAGGCCGACGGCCCCGGGCCGACCCATGCGCCGGCCATCGTCAGCGGCGTGGTCTCGGGGCCCGGGCGCGAGATGCCGGGTGGGCTGCGCGACGAGATGGAGGCCACGCTCGACACCGACCTCGCCGATGTCCGCCTGCATACCGATGAGCGCGCGTCCCGGTCGGCCGAGGCGGTCGGCGCCGCCGCCTATACCGTCGGGCGCCACGTCGTCTTCGGTGCGGGACGGTTTGAGCCCGGCACCACCGCCGGGCGCCAGCTGATCGCCCATGAGCTGGCCCATGCCGCCCAGCACCCGGCCGGATCGCCCACGCCCGGCGGCGGCCTGCGCCTGAGCGACCCGGCCGAGCCGGCCGAGCGCCACGCAGGCGCCGTCGCCGCCGGCACGGCCACGGCCGGCGCCGCCCCCGCCGCGCCCGCCGCGGTGTTCCGCCAGAACGTCGCGCTCAACGGCGCGACGATCAACGAAACGCGCGTGACCTCGCCGCCGGAGGCCGGGCTCAGCTTCCGCGCCCGCCCCGATCCGACCAACGCGAACAACGTCACCTTCAGCTTCGAGAGCCCGAACACGACCATCCACAGCGGCACGACGATCGCGAACAACGGCACCATCACGGTCGATCCGATGCAGGAGGGCGGCGAGGCGCAGGTCCGCCTCGACCAGACGCTGACCATGCCCGACGGCGGTACGCAGACCGCCTTCGCCACGACGCCCAGCTTTGCCTTCATCCCGACGCCGGACAGCATCTCATCGACCTCGGCGGTCTCGGCCCCGTCGGCGGGGGGCTATGGCGGCGATTTCACCCACACCTTCGACGCCCATGCCGGTCCGCAGGCACCGCTGTCCCGGGCGCGCGTGAACGAACGCTTCGCCGCGGCGACCGGCACCAACCTGGTCCTGAGTTCGCCGTTCGGGGGCAACCTGAGGGTCAGGGTCAACCCGCCGAACAGCAAGACCGCGGGCTGGGTGCTCGATTCGACCGGCACCATGCCGAGCCCCGATCACGTGACCTGGGGGCCGGCGAGGCGGATTTCGGTGCGGCCCTTCCTGGCGACCGCCTCGAACCCCACGCCGGCCGATACGCTGCCCCAGGAGATCACGGCGACCCAGAACTTCCGCAACCTGAACCATCCGAGCGAGACCTACAGCGGTACTGTCGCCTCGACCGTCCACCGCCGGGCGATGGAACTGCGCAACGACACGATCACGGCGGTGACCAGCGCGAATGCGCCGGGGATCAACGAGGAGGTAGAGCAGGACTACGCGGGCCCCTTCGTGATCCGCGGGCTCGAGGCCGACCCGTCCTCGATCCCCGCCACGCCGCCGCCGGATCCGGCCGCACCGGATGCCGCCACGCCCACGACGTCGACCATCTCGGCAACGACCGAGGGCGCGGCGGCGGCGATCACCTTCAGCGTCCGCGACCCGAACCTCGGCTGCACGATCGACGCGAGCACCGGCGTGCTCACGCCCGGCACCGAGGCGGGGACGGTGACGGTGCGGGCCGCGGACAGCGCGAGCGCGAGCTATTTCGACGAGACCGATGTGACGATCACGGCGCCGCCCACGCCGGAGCCCGAGGACGGGGACGGCACGGAGGACGGGGCCGATCCGGCGCCGGAGGCACCCGCGCCCTCGACCCCCGAACCGCCGAGCGACGGTCCCGCGGAGGCGCCGGCCGAACCCGCGCCGGCAACGCCTGAGCCTGCGCCCGAGACGCGCCCGGTCACCTGACGGCTCGGCGAGACCGGGTCGGGTGGCTGGTCAGGCAGCGGGACGTTCGACGAGCTGGTAGAGGCCGATGCGGGCGCCCGCCGCGATCGCCGCCACCGTGACGGGGGCCGAGACGGCGAGCACCGAGAGCGCCGAGAGGCCCTGGCCGACCGTGCAGCCGACGGCCAGCACCCCGCCCACGCCCATCATCGCCGCGCCCATCATCTGGCGGCCAAGCTCGCGCGCGTCGTCGCAGGCCTCCCAGCGCACGTCGTCGCGGATCCGCGCGGCGATGGCGGCGCCCGCGATCACGCCCAGCACGCTGGCGACCCCGAAGCCGGGCGGCGTGCCGAGCCCGCCCGTCATCCCGGCCGAGAGCGTCTGGCCGAGGGGCGCGACGAAGCTGAACCCCTGCACCGCCACCGCGTCGAAGCCGACCCGGCCCGCGGCGGTGGTCGCCGCCCAGGCGCCGGCGATGGCGAGGCCGACGGCCGCGGCCCAGGCCATGCGCCGCGCGGGCGGGCGCCGGCGCGCCAGCGCCGCCGTCGCCAGCGCCCCGGCCAGCGCCAGCGCGATCACGGCGGGCGAAAGGCCCAGCGCCCCGCCCGCCATCTCGGGCAGTGTCGGCAGCGGCGCGGTCGTCAGCACCGGGGCACGCAGCAGCGCCGTCAGCGGCGCCAGCGGCCCGTAGGCGGCGGCGAAGCCCGCGATCCCGATGACCGCGACCATCACCAGCGCGCGCAGGTCGCCGCCGCCGACGCGCGACAGCGCGCCGTAGCCGCAGGTGCCGACCTGCGCCATGCCATAGCCGAACATCAGCCCGCCGATCACCGTGGCCGCCGGCGACCAGCCCTCGCGGAGGTAGACCGTCGCCTGCGGGTCGAAGCCGCCCGCCACCACCAGGAGCGCGGTCGCCGCGATCGCCACCGCGGCGCCGAGGCTCAGCACCCGTACCCCGTCGCTGTCGGATCCGTAGACCGCGTCCTCGACGGTGGCCATCATGCAGAAGCGGCCGAGGCGGGCGGCAAGGCCCAGCACGATGCCGCCGGCCAGGCCGGCCAGGCTCGCGAACTGGGTACCGTCGATGTCCATGGCGACCTCCATGGCGGTCGCGTCGGCGCGACGTGTGCCTGCAGCTTAGGCACCTGCCTGTCCGGATCGCAACGGTTGTATGACGGGCGGATCGCCCGTCGGCGGCGGCGGCGCGTTCAGCCCGTCCCGTCCTCGCGGCAGAAGAGATCGTAGACGACCTCCAGCATCGCCCGCGTCCGCGCATCGGCCAGGCGATAGTAGATCGTCTTGCCCTCGCGCCGGCCCTCGACCAGGCCCTCCAGCCGCAGCCGCGCCAGCTGCTGCGACACCGCCGCCTGGCGCTGGGAGAGGAGCTGTTCGAGCTCGGTGACCGACCGCTCGCCCGAGGCGAGGTGGCAGAGGATCATGAGCCGCCCCTCATGCGCGAGCGCCTTGAGGAACTCGGTCGCCCGGGTGGCATTCGCCATCATCCGGTCGACCTCCTCGTCGCTCAGCGCCTCGTCCAGCCGCGGCAGGCCCATGCCCGTTCTCCCTGGGTCCGCCGGCGATGCTGCGCCGCACCCATGCCCGTCATACGGGGCAACGTTCAGGTTGTCATGATTGTACGGCGCAGTCATGGGGGTGTCCGTTGCCCGCTGTCCCGTCCGGGGCATGCCCCGCCCCGGCCAGCATCCGGCCGAGGAGACCCCAGAAGAAGTCCTCGCCCGGGTAGCCCTCGATCCGTCCGATCTCGCGGCCCGCGCAGAGCAGCACGAAGGTCGGCGTGTAGCGCGCCCGCCGCTCCAGCGTCACACCGGGCAGCGGGTCGTCGATGTCCCGGCGCCAGAGCGGCAGGGCACGCCCCTCCTCGGTCCGGTCATAGACGACGCCGACCTCGGCCTCCCAGGTCTCGCACCATTCGCAAAAGGGCTGGTCCAGCATCAGCAGCGTCAGCCCCGCGCCCAGGTCCGGCATGGGGTCCGGCATTGGGTCGGCCGCGCGCACAGCGGGGGCGAGCGCCAGCATCACGGCCGCCGCGAGGAGCCCCCGCCGGCCCTGCCGCCGCGCCATCCGTCCACCCGTCACATGGGACATTGACCCGTCCTCCGAAAACACATATCAAAATCCTAATATAAGAATACAGGGAGGACAACGGCGCATGGGGGATCCCTTTGCCATCGGCTACGCGTCCGCGGCGCTGGCGGGGCTGGCCTCCTTCGTCTCGCCCTGCATCCTGCCGATCGTGCCCCCCTATCTCTGCTTCCTCGCCGGTGTCAGCCTGGAAGAACTGACCGCCGAGGACCAGCCCGAGACGGGCCTGCGCCGCTGGTGGATCGTGCTGACGGCCGTGGCCTTCGCGCTCGGCTTCGCGACGGTTTTCGTGGCACTCGGCGCCTCGGCCAGCCTCGTCGGCCAGGTGCTGGCCGAGTACTACGACGTCATGCGCTGGATCGCGGGCGGGATGATCCTGCTCTTCGGGCTGCACTTCATGGGGATCGTCCGGATCCCGCTCCTCTACCGCCAGGCCCGTGCCGAGGTCGAGCGCCGGCCCGCGGGGCTCT
>JBCBPG010000054.1:0-11701 GCA_039820865.1 Pseudomonadota bacterium | reverse complement strand
GTCATGCAAACGTCACGGCGCTGCAAAGCGGGACTGGCACTCCGGGGCTCCCCACCAGCCCGGAGACCACCATGCGTCACGCCCTCCTCGCCTGCACGGCCCTCGTCGCCGCCGCCAGCGCCGGCCCGGCCCTGGCCGACAGCTTCAACCGCATCGCCTCGTTCCCGGTCTTCCTCAACATCCCCGAGGACGGTGACCGCGCCGTCGAGACGGCGCCCGAGATCGTCGACGCCACCGCCGACGGCATGACGCTGGTCTATACCGACAGCCCGCTGGGCGCGATCGGCATGGTCGACATCACCGACCCGGCCAACCCGCAGCCCGGCGGCACCGTCGCGCTCGACGGCGAGCCCACGGCCGTCAGCGTCGTCGCCACCACCGCCTTCGTCGGCGTCAACACCTCGGCGAGCTTCACCGAGCCTTCGGGCCACCTCGTCGCCATCGACACCGCCACCGGCGAGGAGACCGGCCGCTGCGCCCTGCCCGGCCAGCCCGACAGCCTCGCCAAGGCACCCGACGGCAGCTTTGTCGTGGTCGCGATCGAGAACGAGCGTGACGAGGACCTGGACGACGGCGTGATCCCGCAGCTCCCCGCAGGCTCGGTCGTCATCGCGCCGCTCGCCGACGGCGCGCTCGACTGCGACGCCCTCGTCACCGCCGACGTCACCGGCCTCGCCGATGTCGCGCCGACCGATCCCGAGCCGGAATTCGTCGACGTCAACGAGGCGGGCGAGATCGTCGTCACGCTGCAGGAGAACAACCACATCGTCGTCCTCGACGCCGCCGGCACCGTGCTCTCGCACTTCTCGGCCGGCAGCGTGACGCTGACCGGCATCGATACCGAGGAGGAGGGCGCCTACGACTTCACCGCCACCCAGGCAGACCGCCGCCGCGAGCCCGACGCCGTGAAGTGGATCGACGAGGACCACCTCGCCACAGCCGACGAGGGCGACTACGAGGGTGGCTCGCGCGGCTGGACGATCTTCCGCCAGGACGGCGAGATCGTCTACGACGACGACGGCGCCTTCGAGCGTGAACTCATCCGCATCGGCCACTACCCGGAGAAGCGCTCGGGCAACAAGGGCGTCGAGCCGGAGTCGATCGAGGTCGGCCGGTTCGGCGGCGAGACGCATGTCTTCGTCGGCTCCGAGCGCGGCTCGGTCGTCGGCGTCTACGCGATGAACGGCCTCGAGCCGGAACTCCTGCAGCTCCTGCCCTCGGGCGTCGGGCCGGAGGGCCTGCTGGCGCTGCCCGACCGCGGCCTGCTGGTCACCGCCAACGAGGAGGACATGCGCGAGGACAACGGCCCCGGCGCGCATATCATGATCTATGCGCTCCAGGACGCCGGGCCCGCCTATCCGACGCTGATCTCGGACGACCCGATCGGCTGGACGGCGATCTCGGGCATGGTGGCCGATGACGAGCGGCCCGGCATCCTCTACGCCGTCAACGACAGCTTCATGGGGCTGCAGCCGCGCATCTACACCATCGACGCGACCGGGAACCCCGCGCGCATCACCGGCGCCGTCGGTGTCACGCGGGGCGGCGCGCCCGCCCAGAAGCTCGACCTCGAGGGCATCACCACCGATGGCGACGGCGGCTTCTTCCTCGCCTCCGAGGGCCGCACCGACCGCCTGATCCCGCACGCGATCTACCACGTGAACGCCGAGGGCGGGATCGAGGACGAGATCCCCTTCCCGGCCGAACTGCTCGCCGTCGAGCGCCGCTTCGGCTCGGAGGGCATCACCCGGGTGGGCGACACGCTCTGGATCGCGATCCAGCGCGAGTGGAAGGACGACCCGGAGAACCACGTCAAGCTCGTCGCCTACAACCTCGAGACCGGGGAATGGGGCGCCGTGCACTACCCCAAGGCCGACCCCGAGCGCGGCTGGACCGGCCTCTCCGAGATCACCGTCCACGGCGAGCACGTCTACATCATCGAGCGCGACAACCAGATCGCCGACCGCGCGGTGACCAAGAAGCTCTACCGCGTCGCGCTGTCGGAAATGGTGCCCGCCCCCCTCGGCGGCGACCTGCCCGTCGTGACCAAGGAGCTGGTGCGCGACCTGCTGCCCGACCTCCTCACCTGGAACGGCTATGCCCAGGACAAGATCGAGGGCTTTGCCGTCGACGCGGCCGGCACGGCCTATGTCTCGACCGACAACGACGGCGTCGACGACCACTCGGGCGAGACCCACTTCTGGACCATCCCGCTCGAGTAACCGACACTGGCGCGCCGCTCCCGCGGTGGCGCGCCTCGACCGGCGGCCCGGAGGTCCCATGATCCTGGTCGGGCAGTACGACAGTCCCTTCGTGCGGCGGGTCGCCATCGCGCTCCACCACTACGGCCTTCCGTTCGAGCGGCGCGTCCTGTCGGTGTTCCGCGATTTCGACGCCCTGCTGGCGATCCACCCCGCGGGCAAGGTCCCGGCGCTGATCATGGACGGCGAGACGCTGGTCGACAGCCGCGCGATCATCGACATCCTCGACGGCGAGGCCCCGGCCGGGCGCCGGCTCGCCCCGCCGCCCGGCCCCGCCCGTCGCCGCGTCCTCACGATCGAGGCCGTCGGCATCACGCTGGCCGAGAAGGTCTACGAACGCGGCATCGAGCGGACCCGCCGCGCCCCCGGCACCAGCGACCCCGCCTGGTGCGCCCGCCTCGACCGCCAGGTTGATGCCATCGGCACCTGGCTCGACGCCCGCCTCGAGGCCGACTGGTTCGAAGGCCCCTTCACCCGCGCCGACCTCGCCGTCGCCGTCGCCGTCCAGTACCGCGACCGCGTCCTGCCCGATGCGCCCCGCCCGCCGCGCCTTGACGCCCATCGCCGGCGCTGCGAAGCGCTGGAGGCGTTCGCCCGCGTCCCCGACGCCCGCGACGAGGCGCTGGCCAGCGGCTGGCGCGCCCCGGACTGAGCGGGTGAGGCGATGGACGTCACGATCTACTGGATCAACCTCGACCGCGATGCGGAGCGGCGCGCCTGGATGGAGCGCCAGCTGGGGCCCCTCGGCCTGCCCCACGAGCGCGTCGCGGCGCTGACCCCCGACACCCTGCCCGACCGGTTCCGCGCGCGCTTCCTGCCCGAGGCGGCCGACCGGCTGCTGCCCGGCAACATCGCGGCCTTCTCCTCCCACCTCATGACGCTGGAGCGGTTCCTCGCGACCGCCGCCGGGGCCGCCATCGTGCTGGAGGACGACGTCGAGATCGAGGCCACCGGCGACGAGATCCGCGCCATCGCGGATGCGACCCTCGCCGCCCGCGGGCTCGACGTCGTCAAGCTCAACACCTGGCCCAAATGCCCCACGGCCCGGATCGCCGCGCCGGCCGGGCGGGACCTGGTGCGCTACCTGCGCGTCCCCCTCGGCACGGGCGCCTACCTCGTCACCCGGCAGGGCGCCGAACGCTATCTCGCCGCCGCCCGGGGCCTTGCCATCAGCCACGACAACTTCGTGCGCGCCGAGGGCGCCGGCGGGCTGACCATCGCCGGCGTCACCCCGCCCCCGATCCCGCAGGACCGCTTCGGCACCAGCTCCCTCGACCCCGGCAAGCGGCGCAACAGGGCCCGCAACCGCCGCTACCGCTATGCCGGCGGGCGCCGCTGGCCCTGGGCGGCCGCGCAGGCGCTGGTGCGCGATGTCGGGCTCGTCACCTTCCTCAGGCTCGTCGCGCTCCACGTCGTCATGCGCGCCCGCCGCGTCAAGCACGACACCGACCGCGCCTATGTGATCTCGCCCTGAGCAGGTCGGCCCGCCGGCAGCGCGGGTGGGCGGGCGGGGCGCTGCCGGCGGGCCGACCGGGACGCGCGCGCGGCCCTACGCCCAGTCGAGCGTGACGTGGCGCCAGCCGCGCGCCTCGACCTCGCGCACCAGCGCCAGCGTCCGCGCCCTCAGCGCCGGCATCTGCCACTCGTGCGTCTCGACGAAGAGATGGCCGATGCGCGTCACGTGATCGGTGGCGAAGAGCCGCTCCAGTAGCGCCACCTCGGCCCCCTCGATGTCCAGCTTCACCACGCTCGGCGCCCGGTCGAGCCCGTCGAGGAAGGCGACGAGATCGATCACCTCGACCTCGACGCCGCCCGCCAGCCGCGGCTGGTCGAGCAGCGAGGACGACACCGTCGCCGCCAGATCCTCCTGCCCCGTATCCCCCTGGCCCGTTTCCCCCTGGCCCGTATCCCCCAGCCCGGGATCGCGATGCAGCACCGCCCGCCCGGCCTCGGCGCCCACGGCCGTGTTGTGCAGCACCACGTTCCCGCGCCCGGCAAAGCGCTCGGCGAGGCGGGCGAAGGCGGCGGGATCGGGGTCGAAGGCATGCACCGTCGCGCCGCCCCGCGCCATGTGCGCCGTGTAGTCCCCGACATTCGCACCGCAGTCGATGCAGATGTCGCCCGGCCCCGTCTCGAGCAGCGCGTTGTGAAAGGCGCGCTCGGCCGCGAGGATCCGCTTGTGCCGCCCGCGCCGGCGCTGCCAGGCGGCCAGCCGGTCGGCGCCCGGAAGCGCGATCACGCCCTGCCCTCCCGCATGGCCAGTTCCTCGGCCAGCAGCGCCCGGATGGCTGCCCCGTCGGCCTCGCGCGTCTGGAAACTCTCGCCGATGTCGCGGGCGAGGATGAAGGTGAGGCGGCCCTGCTTGACCTTCTTGTCCTGCGCCATGAGGCGCATGAGACCGTCCGCGTCGGGCAGGTCGCCGGGAATGTCCGCCAGCCGCGTCGGGAGACCGATGGCCGCGAGGTGGGCGGCAACGCGCGAGGGCGCCTCCTGCGGGCAGAGCCCCAGGCGCGCCGAGGCCTGGAAGGCGAGGCAGCAGCCGATCGCCACGCCCTCGCCATGCAGCAGCCGGTCGGCATAGCCGGTCGCCGCCTCCAGCGCATGGCCGAAGGTGTGGCCGAGGTTGAGGAGCGCCCTGTCGCCCTTCTCCCGCTCGTCGCGCGCCACGATGGCGGCCTTGGCGGCGCAGGAGCGGGTGACCGCCTCGATCCGCGCCGCCCGGTCGCCCGCGATCAGGCCCGCGCCGTTCGCCTCGAGCCAGGCGAAGAACGCGGCGTCGCCGAGCAGGCCGTACTTGGCGACCTCGGCATAACCCGCGCGGAGCTGGCGCGGCGCCAGCGTGTCGAGCGTGGCGATATCGGCCAGCACCAGGCGGGGCTGGTGAAAGGCGCCGATCAGGTTCTTGCCGGCCGCGGCATTGACCCCGGTCTTGCCGCCGACCGCGCTGTCGACCTGGGCCAGCAGGCTGGTCGGCACCTGCACGAAGGCGACGCCCCGGCGCAGCACCGCCGCGGCAAAGCCCGCCAGGTCGCCGATCACGCCCCCGCCCAGCGCCAGGATCACGTCGTCGCGCTCGACCTCGAGCGCCAGCAGCCGGTCGAGCACCGCGCCGAGCACCGTCATCGACTTCGAGCCCTCGCCCGGCGCCACGATCACCGCCTCGGCGGCGATGCCCTGGGCGGCCAGCGCCTCGGCGAGCGGTGCGAGGTGGTGTGCGGCCACGGTCTCGTCGGTCACGATCACCGTGCGCGGGCGCGGCAGCAGGGGGCCCACCAGCGCGCCGGCCGAGGCGATCAGCCCGTCGCCGACGACGATGTCATAGGCCCGTGCGCCGAGGCCCACCGTCAGGCGCGCCGCCTCCGGCCCGCCGCGCTCCCCCGCGCTGATCCCGTCTGCCATCACGCCCCCCCCGGCCCGGCACCGCTGTCGGCACCGCTCTCTGCCGCCTCGCCCGGGACCAGTACGCCCCCGGCGGCAAGGGCGGCCAGCACGCGGCGCACCGTCGCCTCATGCGGCTGGCCGGCGACGGTGTCCACCGCGACATCGGCCTCGGCGTAGACGGGATAGCGCTCGTCGATCAGCCGGGCCAGCACGGCGCGCGGATCGCCGGTGTTCAGCAGAGGGCGATGCGTCCGCCCGGCCGTGCGCGCGACCAGCGTGTCGAGGCTGGCGCGCAGCCACACCGAACAGGCGTGCTCGGCGATCAGCGCGCGGGTGCGCGGGTCCATGAAGGCGCCGCCGCCCGTCGCCAGCACCACCGGCTCGCCGTCGAGCAGGCGCGCGATCACCCGCCGCTCGCCGTCGCGGAAATAGGGCTCGCCATGGGTGCGGAAGATCTCGCCCACGCTCATCGCCGCCGCCGCCTCGATCTCGGCGTCGCTGTCGGCGAAGGGGGCGTCGAGGGCTGCGGCCAGGCGCGTGCCGACCGAGGTCTTGCCCGCGCCCATGAGGCCCACCAGCACGAGGCTCTGCGCAAGCCGCGGCACGGCCGGCACGGCGTCGTCCGCGGCGCGCCCGCCCGGTCCCTGCCTGTCACCGTCGCCCTCGACCATCGGGTTCTCCGTCGTCCGCCGCGGGGCACAGTCTCACAACGCCCGGCAGGCAAGGGCAACCCGGGCCGTGGGGTCGCGCCGCACGCGGATCGGCATCGCGGCAACGCCGCTGCCCGCCGCGCGCCGAGCGGCCCGCCCGCGGTTGTCAGCCCCGCCCGCCGGCCGTACCTCTAGACCCGCGCGAGGCGCAGGGGGGGAAGGCGCATGAGCAAGACCGCGAAGTTCCTGTTCCGCCTGATCGTGCTGGGGGCGCTGGCACTCTCGGGCTATGCGCTCTTTGCCGAGCTGCCCGCGCCGCGCGAGACCGTCACGGTGCCGATCCCGTCAGCGGGCTGATGGCGGGCGGGCGGCAGGGTCGCGAGGCCGGCCGGCGCCCCGGTGGCGCGCGGCGCGACCCGCGGGGGGCCGGTGAGCCCGCCCCGACGCGCCGCCGGGCCGGCGAGGCCCGCGCCACCGCCGCGAGCGGCCCTGCCGACCAGCCCGCCGCCATGGCGCGCGATCTCGGCATGATCGACGCCTTTCTCGAGGCCGCGATCGCCGAGCGGGGCGCCGCGCCCAACACCGTCGCGGCCTATGCCCGCGACCTCGCCGATCTCGCGGCCTTCGCGCGCCCCGCGGGCGGGATCGCCGCGATCGATCGGGCGGGGATCGAGCGCTATCTCGCGGCGCTCGAGGCCGAGGGACGCGCGCCCGCCACCCGCGCCCGCCGCCTCTCGGCCATCCGCCGCTTCTGCCGCTTTGCCCTCAGCGAAGGCTGGCGCGAGGACGACCCGGCCGCCCGCCTCTCCGGCCCCCGCCCCGCGCGCCGCCTGCCCGGCACGCTGGACGTGGCCGCGGTCGACCGGCTGCTGGCCGCGGCCGCGCGCCGGGTGGCCGAGGCGCGCAAGGACAGCGCGGCCGAGCGCAACGCCGTGCGCGACCACTGCCTGCTGGAGCTGCTCTACGCCACCGGCCTGCGTGTGAGCGAGGCCGTCGGCCTGCCGCGCGAGCCCGCCTGCCGCGGCCCCGAGACGCTGGTCGTTGCGGGCAAGGGCGGGCGGCGGCGCATGGTCGCGCTGACCCCGGCTGCCCGCGCGGCGCTGTCCCGCTGGACGGCGATGTCGGACGCGCGCGGGCCGGCCTTCGCGCGCAGCCCCTGGGCCTTTCCCGCGCGCACGCCCGGCACGGCGCTCTCGCGGCTGCGCGCCTGGGAGGTCGTCAAGGCGCTTGGCGTGGCCGCAGGGCTCGACCCCGCCGAGGTGACGCCGCATGCGCTGCGCCATGCCTTCGCGACGCATCTGCTGGAGGGCGGCGCGGATCTGAGGGCGATCCAGCTCCTGCTCGGCCATGCCGATATCGCCACGACCGAGATCTACACCCATGTCCTCGACGCCCGGCTGCAGGCGCTGGTGCTGGCCCACCACCCGCTCAGCCGCGACGACGGGGTCTGAGCCCCGCCATTGGCCACGAGATACCCGGCAGAAGGGCGGCCCGCGCCGGCAGCGCCACCTGCCGGGCGATGATGCCGGCGGGATGACGGCACGCAGCGCGAGGGTCCTGTAGGGCGTCCCGTCGCCGACGATGCAATCAGGCCCGACGACGCAACTGTCGTCCGCCGGGAAGGTCCGCCCGCCTCGGCCGGCGGCGCCCTCGAAGGACTGGATCCCACTGCGCCTGAGGGTCCCGGTGGCAAGATCGATCGCGCAGTGGCCCTGGTTGTCGCCGGCGGCGGAGACGACACGGGGCCCGCGGCCGGTGACCGCGAGGCCCCGGGGTTCGGTGATCTCGACGCCGCGCGTGGCCCCGTCGGTGGGGAAGATGCCGGGCAGCGGACCGGGCACGTCGCCCGCCATGCCCGAACCCGCGCAGCGGCGCCGCGGCAACCGCGGTGCACTGACGACGGTCTCGACGCTCGTGGACGATCACGAACGGCCCGCGACACCTGGTCGGCGCCAACCATGGCGAGAGTGCAAGCTGTGGACGCAACCCGACGCCTGTGTCCGACGCGGCTTGCCGCGCCGTCGCCATCGCCGCATAAGCAGGCTGCGTTCGATGGCTGAGACAAGGATCCCATGGACCCCGCGATGTGGTGGACGGCCGGTGCCGTTCTGTGCCTGCTCTGTTTCTCGGGCTTCTTCTCGGGCAGCGAGACCGCGCTCACCGCCGTCGACCGCGCGGTGATGCACCAGATGGCCTCCAAGGGGTCGAAGGGCGCGGGCAAGGCGCTCGAGCTCACCGAGAACAACGAGCGGCTGATCGGCTCGATCCTGCTCGGCAACAACCTGGTGAACGTGCTGGCGACGGCGCTGGCGACCACGTTCTTCACGTCGCTGCTGGGCGACGGTGGGGTGGCCTATGCGACGCTGGTGATGACGATCCTGGTGACCGTCTTCGCCGAGGTCGCGCCCAAGACCTACGCCATCACCAACCCCGACGCGACCTCGGCGCGGGTCGCCCCGGCGATCGACGTGATCGTGCGGCTCTTCTCGCCGGTTGTGAGCGCGGTGACGTTCCTGGTGCGCACGACCTTCCGCCTGCTCGGCCTCAACGTCGACGCGGATGCCCATGCGCTGGCGCCCTATGATCGCCTCCGCGGCCAGATCACGATGGACGCCCATGAGGGGCGGGTGGACAAGTCCGACCGCGACCGGCTGCTGGCCGCCCTCGACCTGCGCGACCGGGAGGTGTCGGAGATCATGCGCCACCGCCGCGACATCGAGAGCATCTCGGTCGAGGAGGGGCCCGAGGCGATCGTCGCCTTCTGCCTGGAGAGCGCGCATACGCGGATCCCCCTCTGGCAGGGCGAGCCGGAGAACATCGTGGGCGTGCTGCATGCCAAGGACCTGCTGCGCACCGTGAACCGCGAGGGTGCGGCCGGCGGCGGCATGTCGGAGGCGCTGGCGCGCATCGACGTCATGGCGGTGGCGATGAAGCCCTGGTTCGTGCCCGACACGCGCCCGCTGGAGGACCAGCTCCGCGCCTTCCTCAAGCGCCGCTCGCATTTCGCGCTGGTGGTGGACGAGTACGGCGTGCTGCAGGGGCTGGTCACGCTCGAGGACATTCTCGAGGAGATCGTCGGCGAGATCACCGACGAGCACGACATCGACATCGAGCGCTTCGAGCGCGACAGCGACGGCTCGGTCATCGTGCCGGGCTCGATGACGGTGCGGGACGTCAACCGCGCCTTCGACTGGGACCTGCCGAGCGAGGAGGCCACGACCATCGCGGGCCTGCTGATCCACGAGGCGCAGGCGATCCCGACCGAGGGGCAGGTCTTCGTCTTCCACGACCTGCGCTTCACGGTGATCGAGCGCGACCGCCACCAGATCACCAAGCTGCGCCTCAAGCGCCTGACCCCGGCGGCCTGATCCCGATGTCCGGGCCCGACGAGCGCGATCTCGAGCGGTTCACGGCCGCGCAGGCCGCGGTCTGGCCCGTCCCGCTGGACGAGCTGACGGCGGGGCGCAAGCTGACCCACTGGATTTGGTTCGTGCTGCCGCAGCTGCGCGCGCTCGGCCGCTCGCCGCGGGCGGTCTTCTACGGGCTGGCCGATCTCGACGAGGCGCGGCGCTACGCGGCGCATCCCGTGCTGGGCCCGCGGCTCGAGACGGCGGCGGGCGCGGTTCTCGCACATCCCGACCGAACGGCGCTGGCGATCCTCGGCAGTCCCGACGATCTCAAGTTCCGCTCGTGCTGTACGCTGTTCGAAGTGGCGGTGCCGGGCGCCGCGGTCTTTGCTGCCGCGCTCGACACCTTCTATGCGGGTGGGCGCTGCGAGCCCACGCTGGCCCTGATCGGGCGCTGACGGCCGGCCGCATCACCCCGCGCGGCCGACCCTCCAATCGCTATGCGCTGCCGCCGTGGTGTCAGAGCGCCGAGAAGTGGCGGTCGAAGAGGCGGTTCACGACCGCCTTGGCGCGCGACGGGTCGCACAGCACCGGCTCGGCGGCCAGCGCGAGAGCCGAGCGACGCCCGGCTCGGATACCTGCATAGGCACGGAAGAGCACGCTCTTGAGGTGCTTCGGCGACGGGGCCATCGCCGCGGAAGCGGCGGGGCCCTTGGTTGCGGCGAGGTCGGAAACAAACGCCATGATTCTCACTCCTGCATGTCCGGTGCACTGCAATGGGCCGGACCTTCCACCCACTGAATGGTCGGAGGGTAACGTAATCTGGGCGAAGTATTGGCAGCGGTCTGTTCTGGGGACGGAAAAACAACCTCAAGGAGTGCGCCGATCGCCACCAAGAACGCTGCGCGAAATTCTCGCGTCGTTTCGGGACGACGCCCCGCGCGCCCCGCGCCGTCCGCGCCCCGCCACGGGGCGCAACCGTCCATCGCTGGACGCCCCTGCTCCCGACTGGTGCACGGCGCCTCCGACTCACGGGACCGGACGCGCCGCGACTGGCGTGGCCCGGCTCAGGGCATGGGGATGCCGCCCTGCGGCACGGGGATCTCGTAGCCGCGCTGCACCGCCGGCCGCTCGGCCAGCCGCAGGTACCACTCCCGCACCGCCGGATAGGCGGCGAGGTCGATCTGCTGCCACTCGAAGCGCGACACCCAGGGCCAGGTCGCCATGTCGGCGATCGAGTAGTCGGCGCCCGCCACATGCGCGTTCTTCTCGAGCTGGGTGTTCAGCACGCCGTAGAGCCGGCGCGTCTCCTTCGAGTAGCGCTCCTCGGCATAGGGCGCCTTGCCGGGGTTGTACCTGACGAAGTGGTGCGTCTGCCCGGCCATCGGCCCGAGCCCGCCCATCTGCCACATCAGCCACTCGATGACCTTGAGCCGCGCGGTCCCCTCGCCGAGGA
This sequence comes from Pseudomonadota bacterium, assembly GCA_039820865.1. GTDB lineage: Bacteria > Pseudomonadota > Alphaproteobacteria > Rhodobacterales > Rhodobacteraceae > Thermohalobaculum. The sequence continues at coordinate 606 of JBCBPG010000054.1, read as the reverse complement.
ACTTCCCGTGCGTCTCGGCCAGCCAGATCATGATCGCGCCCGATTCCATCAGCGTCAGCCCGCTCTCGCGATCGCGGATCGCCGGGATCTTGTTGTTCGGGCTGACCGCCAGAAAGTCCGGCGCGAACTGCTCGTCCTTGGTGATGTTGATGGCATGCGCCTCGTAGGGCACGCCCAGCTCCTCGAGCATGATCGAGACCTTCCGCCCGTTCGGCGTGCTCCAGGTGTAGAGATCGATCATCTTGGCCCTCCGTCGATGCACGATCCCGACGGTACCGAGAGGGTGCCGAGGTGCAACGCCGCGGATGCCACCAAATCGGGCGCAGCGACGGCGACGGGGCCCGGGCAGTTCGTCTCGCGCACCCCTGCCGCGACCGCGCCGTGGTCGCATCGCGTCATTGCCGCTGCGGATGAACGGCGTCGTCGCTCAGACGTGCTGGCCGCCGTTGATCTCGATCTCGGTGCCGGTGACGTAGCTCGAGGCCGGGCTGCAGAGGTACTCGATGACGGCGGCGACCTCATCGGGCTGGCCGAGACGGCGGAGCGGGATGTCGGCGGCCAGCTCCTCGGTGCCGGGCGACAGGATCGCGGTCTCGATCTCGCCGG
>JBCBPG010000053.1:0-11948 GCA_039820865.1 Pseudomonadota bacterium | reverse complement strand
GCTCAAGTGGGCGCTGGTAGCGGCCGCCGCCATCGGGCTGGCAATCGCGCCCGTGACGACGCTGGTGATGGTGGTTGTGCCGTTCGTCGTGGTTTACCCAGCGATCAATTACTGGACCGACTGTATCGATCACGGCGGTCTGGTGAGTAACGAGGACGAACTCTTTGCGTCGCGCAACCACCATCACCAGCGTCGTCACGGGCGCGATTGCCAGCCCGATGGCGGCGCCCGCTACCAGCGCCCACTTGAGCAGCGCATATTGTGCCCCGTCGTCCTTCGACATGTTGGTGCTGAAGTAGTAGAGCACATGGAGGCCCGTGAACGGCGTCACAATGTGGCGCAGGATTGTCAGCGGGGTAAGGGGCGCCTCGAGCTGGAATCGCTCGATAACCTTGAAGTCCTCATCCCTCTCGTAGTCACCCAAATGCGCATGATGGCTCATGTGCTCGAGCCGATATGCAGCGAAGGACTTCAGTAGAAACGACGCCGTCAGCCTGCCGAGCCACCAATTCTCAGCGCGATCGGCACAAAAGCTCAGGTGAGAGCACTCGTGCACGATGTTGTTCAGCCCACGCAATCTTGTACCAATGAAGAAACAGAGCATCGGCAACATGATCAGCGCGAGCGAGTTCTCTGGTAAACTTAGCACGATAGCCCCAAGTACGATGCAGGCACCGATTTGAGTGACATATGACAACAATGTCGCAACGCAAACCGACAGGGAATTGCCCCGCAGATTGCGGAATTCCCCGTTGAACTTTTTCCGGATTAGCGTTCCCTGCATTCTTACCTCCCCATCCGCCGGGAAAAGTATGGCTCCTGCAACAAAAGGAAAAATTAAATCGCTTCAGTACCTTCAAGGCCTGCTAATGCATCGTTTAGGGCTGCTAATGCGCCGACTCTGCCTCAAGTGCCTGAAATGTCGATTTGCCTTGAAATCGCCGTAGAATCACCGATGACACATAAGGCAGGCTAATGGGAGGGGTGCGTGCGCTTCGATTATCCTTTGCTGGAGGCAGTCGCCGCGGTGATCCGGGAGGGGAGCTTCGACTCCGCCGCACGGTCGCTGAACATCACCCAGTCGGCCGTCAGCCAGCGCATCCGCCTGCTCGAGGAACGCATGGGCGCGATCCTGGTAAAGCGCGGCCGGCCCTGCGTGCCGACCGAGCTCGGCATGAAGCTCTACCGCCATACCGAGCTGGTCCAGCTCCTTGAGCACGAACTCGAGACCAAGCTCGTCGCGCTGACCTCCGGCAACCGCGACCATGCCGCGGTGCTGCGGATCGCCGTCAATGCCGACAGCGTTGCGATCTGGTTCACCGAGGCGATGCGCCGGGCCTCGGACAAGCTGAACGTGCTCTTCGACATCATCCCCGACGACCAGGAGCACACCGCCCAGCGGCTCCGCGACGGCGAGGCGCTGGCCGCCGTCACCACCGAGGCGACACCGATCCAGGGATGCCGGCGCGTGCCTCTCGGCCAGATGGAGTACGTCGCCGTCGCCACGCCGAAGTTCCACGAGCGCTACTTCCCCGGTGGCGTCTCGCTCGAGAGCATCGCCGACGCGCCCATCATCTTCTTCGACCGCAAGGACACGCTGCAGGACCAGTGGATGCAGCTTGCCTTCGGTCGCGCGGTTCCGCTCAAGTGCCACTTCGTGCCGTCCTTCGACGGCTATCTCTCGGCCTGCCTCAGGGGCTGCGGCTTCGGCCTGATCCCGCGACCGACCGTCGACATGCACATCGCCGCCGGCTCGTTCGTCGAGCTGACGCCGGGCCAGTCGGTGCCGGTCAGCCTGCACTGGCAGTCGGGCGCGCGGGACAGCGAGATGATGCGCGACCTCAGCAGCATCGTGTGCGAGGTCGCGCGGAAGTACCTGCGCGAGCCGTGATGGCGGGCGGCGCGCGACACCGCCTCCCCGTCAGTCGAAGATGAGCTTGGCCGCAAGGCCCCACATCATCAGCGCCACGCAGACCTCAAGCATCCGCCAGGCCGCGGGCGTGGCGAAGATCGGCCGCAGGAGACGCGCGCCGAAGCCCAGCGTGAAGAGGAAGATCGTCGAGGCCGAGATCGCGCCGATGGCAAAGGCATGTTCGACGCCGGGATGCTGCAGCGACAGCGCACCCAGGAGGACGACCGTGTCCAGGTAGACATGCGGGTTCAGCCAGGTGATCGCCAGGCACGCCGCCAGGGTCGGGCCCAGCGGCAGCTGCGCGCCCGATGCCGGGACCAGCACCGCGTCGCTCGACGCCGCCGCCATCAGGCTCCGCGCGCCGTAGAAGATCAGGAACGCACAGCCCGCCGCCTCGATCGCCGGCAGGACCCAAGGCGCCGCACGGCTGATCGTCTCGAACCCGCCCACGCCGATCGAGATGAGGATCACATCGGAGAGGACGCAAGCCAGGCAGCAGGCCAGCACATGCTCGCCCATGATCCCCTGCCGCAGCAGGAAGGCGTTCTGCGCGCCGATCGCGAGGATCAGGCCAAGACACGCTAGAAAGCCCGAAAAATATGCGTCCAGCATCGTTTCCACCGTCATATCGACACGCGCATCTCGCGTGCCGCACCGGCTGGGGTCCACTGCCTTTTGGTTATGTCGCATTAGCGACGCAATCCCGGCGGCCATGGCAGGGCCGGCCGTGAGCAGGTCGCGCGCCTGCGTACCGCGCATGGCCTGTGGACTACAGTGTCTAGAGGCTTTCGACGCTGGGTCACCCGCCTCGCCAGACCGCCCTGCCCCAACGTTCTGCCCCGGCTCCTCCAGTAGCAGCGCTAATGCCCTTAAAGGAGGTTTCAGCCCCTGCTGAGATCTCGCCCGATTCAAAGCCAGAATCGTCGCCTACAAAAATCAGGACGCGTAGGAGGCAGTGTGATGACGAACGTGAAAGTCGAGATCATCGAGTTGGTGTTGTTGCGCTACCTCAAGGAACACCGGCCGGCCAACCCCTAGACCGGCCCGGCCTCCACCCTGCGCAGGCCGCCTGGCGGCCCTACGATCGCATCCGTCGGGCGATCGCGTCGGCAATCGCACTCTGCTCCTCTCGCGGCAGCTGGTCCCAGGCGCTCAGGATAACGCCCACGATCGGATGCCGCTCGGCCGCACCAAGAAAAGCCTGCCGCACCGCAAGTACAGATGGCTTGCAGCTGCAGGCACGGCCAGCGCCTGTTCCGTTGGCCTGACAATAGGAACAGCGCGAGAGCGTCTCGTCTCCCCGGCCATATTCCTCGCTCATTACCGAACTGTCGCCGTAGTCAAACGGCATACGGGTGCATCGGTCGAATCCATTCATTCCCATCGTCCAGCCACTGAAGACCCGCAGAAATCCCGCATCGCATCAGCGACGTCATTCAATCCCTGCACGGTGTACCTCTCCAAAGTCTTTTCGCTTTTCACGAACGGCAACGCAGGGTCGTCGGCTATTGACCCGTTTCGCAGAGTAAATGGACCACCGGCCGGGCCATGGCACGATGCCCCGGCTCGCCACGCCTCCGGTCATGCCGGCGCGCGACGCGATCCCTTGCGCATGATCCCGACGCCCGTTTCGCGACCTTGCTGGTCACGCCGAGGGTCCGGGGCATGCCGCCCTGCCTCCAACCGTCAGTCTTCTTTCCCAACCTTCAAGCACGTCACGCGGGTTCGGACCCGCCCGTCTCGCGCGCCGGTAGAGGGTCGATCACCGCGAGACGTTTCAATATTGGACTGCCCTTTGCGCATAAGCAACGATTGCTTAACATGAATGTTCCTTATGGTTTCTGGACGAACAACCGTCGGGTCCGCGGGACGTGCCGGGAGCGCCGGCCGGACCACGTCCACGCCGGCCTGTCGCCCCTGTCGAAAGCCGCGGATCGACGTCCGTGAGGCCCCGGCCGACGAAAGGGCAGCGTCTGCGCGGGCTGCCGCAGCGGCACCCTGCCCGCGACCTGCAGCGTGATCCGAGGCGCCAAGGAACGGCACGAAATCAAGCAGATCCGCGCGCCATCGCCGCAAGCAGCCCGGGGAAACATGGCCGGGAGTGTGGGATTCGAACCCACGGAGCCCTTGCAGGCTCGGTGGTTTTCAAGACCACTGCATTCGACCGCTCTGCCAACTCCCGCATGCCCGATCTGGAGCGGGTCGGGGGTGGCTGTCAACGCGGGCCGGGCCGGCCGGCATGGCCGTGCTTTTCCCCGCGCAGACGAGCGCCTAGGCTGTTGCGACCCTGCAGGCGACCCTCCGAGGCCACCATGCGAGCTGCCTTTTCCCGCCATGGTGGCGCCGCCGCCCCCCCCGACGGGCATGCCTTGCGGGGCAGCTGTCCTGCTTCGGGACAGCGCGCCGGTCTATGCGGCCTGGCGCTGTGCGCCCTCCTGGTGCTGCCCGGCTGCCTGGGCGCCACCGGTCCGGTGGTGACGGCAGGTGCGCTCAGCCGGCCCGAGACGCGCACCACCGCGGACGCCACCCCGCCCGTCCCGGACGACGGCGCGGCGAGCGGGCCGGAGGCTGCGCAAGCCACGGATGCCCCCGATGCCACCGATGCCAGCGGGGCGGCGGATGCCGAGACGCCGCCTCCCGCGCCCGCGGCCAGCACGCCCGAGGACGTCGAGGCGACCCGCGCGCTCCTCGACGAGCCCTGGGAGGGCGATCTCGACCCGAGGCTCGAGCCACGGCCCGACATCTTCCTCGCCCGCGGCCCCGTCCGCTGGCGCCAGCGCGCCACGCTGCCGGGCGTCTGGATCGCCCACCCCGCCGCCGCCGACTATGCGCGCGTGCGCCTCCACAACCCGGCGACGGGCCTTGCCGCCGATGGCGCGCTGGTACCGGGGAACGACGTGGAGCCACGGCTCTCGGCCGGCGCCGCCGCGGTGCTCGGCATCGAGCCCGGCCCCGCGGTCGACCTGGTCGTCGTCGCGATGGACTGGACCGGCAGCGGGACGCGCCTGGTCGTCCGCGACGCGCCGGTCGGACTGGTCCCGGCACTCGACGGGGAGGCGGGTGACGCGACCGACCCAGCCGCACGACCGTGGCCGTCGAGGAGGCCGCGACCGGGGAGAGCGCGCGCGACGTGGCCGTCGCCCGGACCACGCCGGGGCGCACTGCCGCCGTCGAGGCGGGACCGGAGGAACCGCGCCGCGCCGTGCGCCCCGACACGGATGGCGGGGACACCGCAGGCGGCACCGGGACAGGCCGGGCAGGACCGGCGGGCGATGCGGAGCGACCCGTGGCCGAGGCCCCGGCGCCGACCGCCGAGCGGGCCGTGCCGGCCCCCGCCACCGAGGCGCCGTCGGTCGCTGAAGCGCCGGCCGATGGCGCAAGACCCGATAGCCGTCAGCAGCCCCGCCTGCGCACCAGCGCCGCGCGACAGCCCGCGACCGGCGAGGCGGTCGTGGCCGATGCCGACGAGGCGCCCGAGGCGCCGGCTGCGACAGCGGCTGCCCCGCCTGCCGCCCCGACTGGGCAGGACAGCGGCGCCAGCGAGCCTGCGCGCGCCGTCGCGCCGCCCACCGGGGACACCCCGGCCGAAACCGCCGCGGCGCCCTCGGGCCCCGTCACGGCGGCCGCGCCCACGACGACCCCTTCGCCGCCGGCGGCCGAGCCCGCCTCGGCCACCCCGGCCGAACAGGACGCCAGCCCGCCACCGCCCAAGCCCTACCTGCAGGCGGGCGTCTTCACGCAGGAAGGGCTGGCCGACCGCCTCGTCGCCGGCCTTGCCGAACGCGGGGTGCCGGCGCGGGCGTTGCCGATCACCTTCCGCGGCCGGGCGGCGCAGCGGGTCCGAGCGGGCCCCTTCGAGACGCGCGACGAGATGCGTGCCGCGATCCGGGCGCTGCGTGCCTTTGGCGTCGCCGACGCGGCCCCGGTCGAGCGGTGACCACCGAGTGCTGACCACCGAGTGCTGACCACCGAGCGGTGACCACCGAGTGCCGGGCATGGCGTGCTGACCATGGCGTGTTGGGCGGCGCGGGCCGCTTGCGCTCGGCCACCAGCGCGCTAGGCATGGGGACGGATCGCCGCCAGCCGGCCCGCGCCCGGCAGAGCCAGACGGAGCACAGGATGCCATCCCGCCAGTCCGCCCGCCCCGCCGCCCCGGCACGCCGCCGCACACCGCGCGCAGGCGCCGCCACCATCCTCGCCACCGGCCTGGCCACCGGCCTGGCCATGCTCGCCGCCGTCTTCGCCGGGCTGCCCGCGCTGGCGCAGCCGATGTCGACACCCGCGCAGGCGGCCTTCGTCAAGGACCTCGAGAGCGGCGCCGTGCTGCTCGCCAAGAACGCCGACGAGCCGCTGCCGCCGGCCTCGATGTCCAAGCTGATGACCCTCTTCATGGTGTTCGAGGCGCTCGAGAGCGGGCGGCTCTCGCTGGAGGACACCTTCCGCACCTCGGCCAGGGCGGCCTCGCTCGGCGGCTCCAAGATGTTCATCCGCGAGGGCGGCGTCGTCTCGGTCGACAACCTGCTCCGCGGCGTGATCATCCAGTCCGGCAACGATGCCGCCGTCGCGCTCGCCGAGGCGCTGGCCGGCACCGAGGAGGCGTTTGCCGAGCTCATGAACGCCCGCGCCGCCGAGATCGGGCTCGAGAACTCGCACTTCATGAACGCCACCGGCTGGCCGCATCCCGAGCACGTGATGAGCGTGCGCGACCGTGCCCGGCTGGCCCAGATGGTCATCGAGCGCTTCCCCGAGTTCTACCCCCGCTTTTCCGAGCGCCGCTTCACCTGGGCAGACATCACCCAGCGCAACCGCAACCCGCTGCTCGGCCAGTTCGAGGGCGCAGACGGGCTCAAGACGGGCCATACCCAGGACGCGGGCTATGGCCTCGTCGCCTCGGCCAGGCGCGAGGGCCGGCGCGTGGTGCTGGTGATCGCGGGGCTCGAGAGTGCCGGCCAGCGCGAGCGCGAGGCCGAGCGGCTGATGAACTGGGCCTTCCGTGCCTTCGAGACGCGGACGCTGCACGCGGCCGGCACCGCGGTGGTCGAGGCGCCGGTCTGGATCGGGGCGGCCGACACCGTCGCATTGGCACCCGCGCGCGACGTGATCCTGACCGCGCCGCTCGGCCAGCTCGACCAGGCCGAGGTGACGGCGCATTTCGACGCGCCCGTGCCCGCGCCCATCACCGCCGGCGACCGGGTGGGCGAGATCCGCATCGCCGTGCCGGGCCTCGACCCCGTCGCCGTGCCGCTGGTCGCCATGGCCGACGTCGCACCCGGCGGCTTCATCGCCCGCGTCGAGGCGGCGGCGACGCTGCTTGCCGGCGAGGCGCTGGCGCTGGTCGGGCTCTGAGCGCGGTGGGGCCTCCCGCGCCGCCCGCCTGGCCGGCGAGGGCCCCCGGCGCCCTCTTCGTCACCCTCGAGGGAGCAGACGGCACGGGCAAGTCGACCCAGGTCCGCGCGCTGGCCGACCGCCTCCGCGCCGCGGGCCACGACACCGTCACCACGCGCGAGCCCGGCGGCTCGGCCGGCGCCGAGGAGATCCGCCGCCTGCTGGTCACCGGCGCGCCGGAGCGATGGTCGCCCGAGACCGAGGCGCTGCTCTTCACCGCCGCGCGGCGCGACCATGTCGAGGGGGTCATCGCCCCGGCGCTGGCCGCCGGGCGGGTCGTGATCTCCGACCGCTTCGTCGACAGCACCCGCGCCTACCAGGGCACCGCCGACCCTTCCGGCGCCGCCCGCGCCCGCATCGACGCGCTGCACACCCTGATGATCGGGATCGAGGCCGACGTCACCCTGGTCCTCGACCTCGACCCGGCCGAAGCCCATGCCCGGGCGCTGACCCGGGCGGGCGCCGCGCCCACCGCCGAGGACCGTTTCGAGCAGCGCGGCGCCCCCTTCCAGGCGGCCCTCGCCGCGACCTTCCGCACCATCGCCGCCGCGGCGCCGGCGCGCTGCCGGCTGGTCGATGCCGCCGGGGCGCCGGCGGCGGTGACCGCGCGCCTCTGGGCCGCCCTCGCGCCCGCCCTGCCCGTCGCCCAGCCCGGGACGGCGCCGTGAGCGAGGCCGAGGAAGCCGACCGCGTCGAGGGCTGCCTGCACCCGCGCGAGACGCCCGCCCTCTACGGCCATCACGACGCCGAGGCCGCCTTTGCCGCCGCCTGGGCCAGCGGGCGGCTGCACCATGCCTGGCTGATCACCGGCGCGCGGGGCATCGGCAAGGCGACGCTCGCCTACCGCCTTGCCCGCGCGCTGCTCGCCGGCGAGGCCCCGCCCGACCGCTTCGACACGCCCCCCGGCTGCCCGGTCGCAGCCCGCATCAAGGCGGGCAGCGAGGCGCGGCTCACGGTCCTGCGCCGCAGCCTCGACCGCCCCGGCCGGGCCGATGCGCGCCTCACGAAGACCATCGGCGCCGAGGAGACACGCGCCCTCGGCCGTATCCTCGCGCTGCGTGTCCCCGATGGCGGGCGGCGCGTCGTCATCGTCGATGCGGTCGACGAATGCAGCACCCAGGCGGCCAACGCGCTCCTCAAGAATGTCGAGGAGCCGCCCGAGCGCACCTATTTCCTCCTGCTCTCGCATCGCCCCGGCGGGCTGCTGCCCACCATCCGCTCGCGCTGCCGCCGGCTGGATCTCGCCCCCCTCGGCCCCGCCGACCTGACCCGCGCCCTTGCCGGCCAGGAGGTCGAGGTCGATACCGCCATGGCCGAGGGGCTGGCGGCGCTGGGCGCAGGCTCGGTCCAGGCCGCCCATGCACTGGTCGAGGCGGAGGGGCTGGCGCTCTACACCGCGCTGGCCCAGCTGATCGCCCCCGACGGCCGCGAGGTCGACCGCGCGCGCCTGATGGCGCTGGCCGACAGCGTGGGCGGGCGGGCGCGGGCCGATCGCTACCGCATGGCGCTGGAGCTCGGCGTCACGCTCACCGCCCGCCTCGCCCGCGCGGCCGCCGGCCATCCGCCGCGCCCGGCGGTGCCGCCCGAAGCGCCGCTCCTGGCCGCGGCCGAGGCCGCCGGCGCCCCCCATGCCCGCGCCCTGGCCGAGACCGCCGCCGCCATGGCAGACAGCGCCGCCGCAGCCCAGGCCGCCAACCTTGATCCCGCGCGCACGGTCATAGATACGTGGCTCAGCTTCGAGGCGCGCCTCGCCACCCCCCGCCACCCGGCCTGAGGGGCGGCGGGACGGGCTGGGGGACGGGCGCCGGAGCCGCCGGCCGGAGGGGCGCCAGGGGCCGGATCGACGACACCGCGGACCGGCCAAGCGAGCGCGCCGGGGGGAGTATTCGGATGACCGCACCGCGGTTGGTCGACAGCCATTGCCATCTCGACTTCGAGACCTTCGAGGGCGAGCGCGACGCCGTGATCGCGCGCGCCGCCGCGGCCGGCGTGACGCGCATGGTGACGATCTGCACCCGCCTCGCCGCCGAACCGGCCGTGCGCGCGATCGCCGAGGCACATGCCGGCGTCTTCTACGCCGCCGGCACCCACCCGATGCAGGTGGCCGAACAGCCGATGGTCACCGTCGAGCAGCTCGTGGCACTGGCCGGCCACCCCAAGTTCGTCGGCATCGGCGAGACCGGGCTCGACTACCACTACACCGCCGAGAGCGCTGGCGTGCAGCAGGAGAGCCTGCGGATCCATGTCGAGGCCGCGCGCCGCACCGGCCTGCCGCTGATCATCCACGCCCGCGACGCCGACGACGACATGGCGCGCATTCTGGCCGAGGAGCACCGCGCGGCTCCCTATACCTGCGTCATGCACTGCTTCTCGTCGGGGCCGGCGCTGGCCGAGGCGGCGCTCGATCTCGGCTTCTACCTCTCGATGTCCGGCATCGCGGCCTTCAAGCGCTCGACGGCGCTCCGCGCGATCTTCGCCGCCGCACCGCTCGAGCGCATCCTGGTCGAGACCGACAGCCCCTATCTCGCGCCGCCGCCCCATCGCGGCAAGCGCTGCGAGCCCGCCTACACGGCGCTGACGGCGGCCGTGGGCGCCGAGGTCTTCGGCCTCGATCCCGCCGCCTTTGCCGCCGCGACGACCGCCAATTTCGACCGCCTGTTCTGGAAGGCGGCCGCGACGGGCGAGGAGGCCGCCGCCTGATGCCCCCCGACGACACCGGCGCCGGCGCCACGGCCCCGGGCGCCACCCTCCGCTTCACCGTGCTCGGCTGCGGCTCCTCGGGCGGCGTGCCCCGGATCGGGCCGGAGGGGCCGAACTGGGGCGCCTGCGACCCGGGCAACCCGCGCAACCGCCGCCGCCGCTGCGCCATCCTGGTCGAACGCCTGGCGCCCGGGGGCCGCACCGCCGTGCTGGTCGATGCCGGCCCCGACATCCGCGAGCAGCTGATCGACGCGGGCGCCGGCTGGCTCGACGCGGTCGTCTTCACCCACGACCATGCCGACCACTGCCACGGGATCGACGACCTGCGCATGGTGTTCTTCAACCGCCGCAAGCGCCTGCCCGCCTACATGGACCCGCCGACCGAGGCGACGCTGATGCGCCGCTTCGGCTATGTCTTCGAGACGCCCGAGGGCTCGGAGTACCCGCCGATCCTCGACCGCTTGCCCCTGGACGGGCCGTTCGAGATCGAGGGACCGGGCGGCGCAATCCCCTTCCGCCCCTTCGAGGTGCCGCACGGCCCGACCCGCGCGCTCGGCTTCCGGATCGGCCCGCTCGCCTATGCGCCGGACATCTCGGCCATGACGGGTGATGCCTGGGAGGCGGTCGCGGGCGCCGAGCTCTGGCTGCTGGACGCGCTCCGCTACACGCCACATGTCAGCCACGCCAACGTCGAGACCGCGCTGGCCTGGATCCAGCAGTCCGGCATACCGCGCGCCTATCTCACCAACCTCCATGTCGATCTCGACTATGCCGCGCTCGATGCCGCGACGCCGGCGCATGTCCACCCCGCCTTCGACGGTCTGACGCTGGACTTCGCCGCGTGAGCGGGCGGGCGGTGGCATGAGCGCCATCGCCGCCCTCTTCCTCATCGTCCTGCCGGTCTTCCTGGTGGTGGGCGCGGGCTATGCCGCCGTGCGGCTGCGCGCCTTCCCGGACGAGGCGGTCAACCCGCTGGTGAAGTTCGCGACCGGCATCGCGGTGCCGGTGCTGCTGTTCCGGTCGATCTACAACCTCGACCTCTCCAGCGCGCTCCAGCCTGGGCTCCTGGTCTCGTTCTACGCGGGCGCGCTTGCCTCCTTCGCCGTCGCTGCGCTGCTGGCGCGCCACGCCTTCCGCCGCCGGCCGGGCGAGTCGGTCGCGATCGGGTTCTGCGCGCTCTTCTCCAACTCGGTGCTGCTCGGCCTCCCGATTATGGAGCGCGCCTACGGGCCCGCCGCGCTCGAGCCCGTCTTCGCGCTGATCGCCTTCCACGCACCCTTCTGCTACCTCGTCGGCATCACGGTGATGGAGATCAGCCGGCGTGACGGCGCCGGGCTGGTGCCCACGCTCCGGCGCATCGCCGACGAGATGCTGCACAACGCGCTGACCATCGGCATCCTGATCGGCTTCGCCACCAACCTCGCCGGCATCGCCTTTCCCGAGCCCGTCATGGCCGCGGTCGACCTGATCGCCGCCGCGGGCCTGCCGGTTGCGCTCTTCGGCCTCGGCGGCGTGCTCACGCGCTATCGCCTCGGCGAGGGGCTCGACCAGGCGGCAATGGCGGCGGCGGCGAGCGTCATGCTCCATCCCGCGATCGCCTATGTCCTGGCCGTATGGGTCTTCGCGCTTGGCGAACCCTTCGCCCGCGCCGCGGTGCTGATCGCCGCGATGCCGACCGGGGTGAACGGCTATGTCTTTGCGGCGATGTACGAACGCGCCGTCGGCGTCGCCGCTTCGACGGTGCTCCTCGGCACCGCGGCGAGCATCCTCTCGATCACCTTCTGGCTCTGGGTCATGGGCGGCGCGAGCCTCTGATCAATCCGCCGCAGGGCCCTGCATCGCCCACCCGCTGCCCCGAGGCGGCGTCGCAACGACGGCGACGTCGTGCCCCCCGCCCCGGGGAGAGCGTCCTCTCGAAGGACTGACGCGTTCCGCTTATGTTCAGGATTCT
>JBCBPG010000052.1:0-12047 GCA_039820865.1 Pseudomonadota bacterium | reverse complement strand
GGGCCAGGCGGGCGACGACCTGATCCTGGGCGGTGCGGGCAACGACAGCCTGCTCGGCAATGCCGGCGACGACAACATCCAGGGCGGCTTCGGCACGGACACGGCGCTGGGCGGCGACGGGCGCGACGTGCTCGAGGCCTCGTTCGGCGCGAACAACCGGCTGGAAGGCGGGGCGGGCGACGACCTGCTGACCGGCGCCGACGACGGCGGCGACCTGCTGTTCGGCCAGGGCGGGCGCGACCGGCTGCTGGGCCAGGGCGGCAATGACAGCCTGGTGGGCGGCGCCCAGGACGACATCCTGGACGGCGGCGCGGGCAACGACGTCCTCGAGGGCGGCGGCGGTCTGGACGTGCTGATCGGCGGCGCGGACAACGACCTGCTCTACGGCCATACCCAGGCGGGCACGGGCGACGACAATGCGCCCGACATCCTCTACGGCGATTTCGGCACCGGCGGGGCCGAGGCGGGCGCGGGCATCGACCGGCTGTTCGGCGGCGGTGGCAACGACAGCCTGTTCGGCGAGGCGGGCGTGGACCAGCACGTGCCGGGCGCGGGTGCGGCCGATGTGTTCGACGCGACCGAGACGGCGGCGGTCACGCTGCCCTCGGTCGCGGCGCCGGTGCTGACGCCGGTCGACCGGTTCCTGGACGAGAACAGCGCGGCGATCCTGCCGACCGGCGTGCCGACGGGGCAGCGCTGGCTGAGCCAGGCCGGCCCGTCCTCGATCGCGCTGACCGATTTCGACGGCGCGGCGCTGGAGGCGGATCTCGCCGAGGGCGCCAGCCGCTACATCGCCTGGTCGGATGCCCGCGGCGGCAGCTTCGAGGTCTTCGTGGCCCGCCTCGCCGGCGACACCTGGGTCGAGCTTGGCGGGTCCTCGACCGATGGCGGGGTGAGCGACAGCATCGCGGCCTCGCGCCGTCCCTCGATCACGACCGACGCCTCGGGCGCGCCGGTGGTGGCCTGGACCGAGATCAGCGGCTCGTCGACGCAGATCCTGACGGCGCGTTGGAACGGCTCGGCCTGGGTCTCGCTCGGCGCGCTGCCGGGCAGCGGGGGTGGCGACAGCGTGCAGCTTGTCACCACCGCGACCAACGTGACGGCGGTCTGGACCGAGGCGGGCGGCACGCAGCTTTCGGCCGCGACGCTCTCGGGCGGGAGCTGGAGTGCCGCGGGCGGTGCGCCGCTGGCCGTCGGCGGCCCGGTCTCGGTCGCGGCCGAGGGGGGGCAGGTGACGATCGCCTGGGCCAACCAGGGCGCGAGCGACACGCTGCAGGTGCGCACGCTGTCGGGCGGCGGCTGGACCACGGTCGGCAACCCGCTGGCGGGCGACACGGTGACGACGCCGCGCGACATCTCGGCCCCGACGGTCGCGATCCTGAACGGGGTCGAGTACCTGGCCTGGGCCGAGAGCGGGCCGGACACGGGCGAGATCCCGCAGATCTTCGCCAAGCGCTTCAACGGCTCGGCCTGGGTCGATGTCGGCACGCTGGGCGACGGGCAGCTGACCGACAGCTTCTTCGGCTCGATCGCGCCCAAGCTGGCGGCCAACGGCAGCGATCTCAAGCTGGCCTGGATCGACCAGCGCATGACCTTCGGCGAGGCCTATGGCGCGCTGATGGTGGCCGAGCTTTCGGGCGGGCAGTTCGTGGCCCAGGTGCCGGGCGATACCTCGGCCGACGGCGTGGCGCGCTTTGACGAGGGGCTGCCGACCAGCTTCGCCTTCGGCATCGGCCCGTCCGGCGACACCGCCGCGGTCTGGGGCGAGAAGGGCGAGCGGGCGGGCATCCATGTCCGCGCCGACGACCTGGCCGAGGACCAGATCTTCACGGCGACCGCGGGCACGACGATCCAGGACATCCTGGACAACAACACGCTGGGCGCGGGCGACATCATCGCGCTGGCGCCGGGCGACATCTCGGGCAACGTGACGATCGGGGCGGGCGACAGCGGCGTCACGATCATCGGCGGGCTGGACAGCCGGGTGCTGGGCAGCGTGACGGTCACCGGCAACGACGTGACGGTGCAGAACCTGCGGCTCTCGGGCGCGATCACGGTCTCGCAGGCGAGCGGGGCGACGATCCACGAGAACGACGTGGGCGGCGGCATCACCATCGACCGCGGCACGGGCGCGGACGTGGCCGACAACACGATCAACGCCTTCTCGACGGGCATCAGCCTGGAGGGCGGCACGGCGGCGAGCTACTCGGGCCTCGTCCTCTCGGACACGCCGCTCGGCTACTGGCGGCTGAACGACGCGGGCGGCCTGGTCGCCAACGATGTGGTGGGCCTGGCGGGCGACGGCACCTATTTCGGCGCGATCGGGCCGGGCGATGGCGCGCTGGAGGGCGACAGCGACGGCGGCGTGGTGCTGAACGGTACCAATGGCGGCATCTCGGTGGCGGACGGGCCGTTCAACACGCCGGCCCAGATCACCGTCGAGGCCTGGGTGCGGCCCGAGACCGGGATCGGCAGCTTCGACAGCGTGGTCAGCAAGGCGTCGTCCAGCGCCTGGACCGACGGTTTCGGCGTCTGGTACCAGAGCGGGCGGATCAACGCCTACATCAACAATTTCAGCACGATACGCGTCGATGCGCCGATCACGCTGAACGAGTGGAGCCACGTCGTCTTCACCTATGACGGCACGCAGCTCGCGCTCTACCTGAACGGCCAGTTGGTCGATACCGAGGCGTTCAACGCGCCGATCAACCATGCCTCGCAGCCGCTGCTGATCGGGCGCGGCACGGGGTCGACCAGCTATACCTGGACCGGGGGGCTGGACGAGGTGGCGCTCTACGGCCGCGCGCTGACGGGGGCCGAGGCGCTGGAGCATTACGAGCTGGGCCTGCTGACGGGCGCCGGTCTGGGCACGGGGCCGAGCGACGTGGCGGTGCGCGACAACGCCGTCTCCTCGCGCGGGACCGGCATCGGCGTGGTCAGCCAGATCGAGGGCCAGATCACCGCCAACGAGGTGCGGGCCTCGAACACGGGCCTGCTGGTGCGCGGCGACACGACGGGCGTGATCGGCGACAACGCGCTCTTCGGCGGCAGCCTCGGCATCGACTACGGCGCGGGCGCCGAGCTCAGCGGCAACCTGGTCGACGGCGCGGATACCGGCATCGAGACCGACGTGACCGACCCGACGCGCGCGCTCGGCTATGTCGGCAGCTCGCTCGACAACATCATCGCCAACAGCGAGGTGGGCATCCTGCTGGTCGACGGGGCGATCATGCAGGGCCAGATCGTGCGCGACGGCGTGATCGGCATCACCGGCATCGGCACGGTGGGGGGCGCGAGCCTGGCGACCGCGCCGCTGGTCTTCGGCAACGACATCGGCATCTCGGGCCTCGACGGGCTGATCCAGAACGTCGAGGTCGGCGAGAACCGGATCGGCATCAGCGCGGCGACGGGCGGCGACATCTTCAACGCCATCGTCTTCCGCAGCGAGGAGGTCGCGATCCTCGCCGATGGCGTCGACAACGTGCGCATCGCCAACGCCACGCTTTACAGCCCGACCGGCGACATGCTGCGCGTCGAGGGCGGCAGCACGAACATCGAGCTGACCTCGAGCATCCTTTATGCCGAGACCGGCTATGCGATCTTTATCGACAACGACAGTCGCACCGGGTTTTACAGCGACTTCAACGCTCTCTATTTTGGCGACACGGGCACGCTGGGCTTCTACACGCGCGACTTCTTCGACATCCTGGACTGGCAGGCGGATATCGCGCGCTTTGACCTGAACTCGATCGGGCGCACGGTGATCGATCCCGACTGGGCGACGCCGCGTTTCGCCGATATCGGGCAGGACGACTATCGCATCCTGGACCAGGCGGCGGGCCTGCGCTTTACCAGCCCCAACGTCCATCACGGCGACCAGTCGGGCGGGCCGCTGGCGGTGAACGCGCTGGTCAATGGCGGGTTCGAGAACACGCTGACGGGCTGGACGACCAACGGCGCGGCGGTGGCGAATGCGGGCCCCGGGCCCTTCGAGGGCGCCGCGGTCTTCAACCCGGGCAACGCGGCGGTGGGCTTTGCCAACCAGCAGGTCGACCTGCTGGCGCAGGGCGTGACGGGCACGCAGATCGACGCGGGCACCATCCGCATCGCCTTTGGCGGGCGCATCTTCGTCGCCGACCAGCAGCAGCAGGACGAGGGCTCGATCCGGATCACGTTCCGCGACGAGAACCAGAACGCGCTGTTCAGCACCGAGGCGCTGCGCGCGGTCGACGAGGACCGCTGGGTGTTCCTGTCGGACCAGGTGGCGGTGCCGCAGAACGCGCGCTTCGCCGATTTCGAGTTCGACGCGACGCGCCGCGGCACCGGCAATAACGTTGCCTATCTGGACGACGCGTTCCTGACGGTGTTCGAGCGCGGGCAGACGCGGGCGCAGGGCGCGATCCTCGACCCGGTCGAGGTGCATGCCATCGCCAGCCGGATCGAGATGCGTGCGCCGGATCTCTACAAGGACATCGAACGCGACCGGCCCTTCGTGATCCGCTGGGACAGCTTCGGCGCCTCGGTCGGCCAGCCGGTGCGCATCGACCTGATGCGCCAGACCGCCGACGGGCCGGAACTGGTGACGACGATCGCCGGCTCGACGCCCGACGATGGCGAGTTCATCTGGATCCCGTCGAGTTCGGGCGTGGCCTTCGACACGCCGGGGCTGTCGATACGGGTGTCCTATGCCAACCTGCCGGAGGCCTTCGACTTCACGACCGAGACCTTCACGGTGCCGGAGGACGGCGACAACTACTATGTCGACGACCGCTCGAACGCGGGCGACCAGTACACGCCGGGCGCGATCGGCGACAATCGCAACACCGGCAAGTCGCCGGATGCGCCCAAGCCGTTCCCGACCAACCTGCTGCGCGTCTACGAGCTTTCGGCCGGCGATACGCTGTTCATCGACACGGGCGACTATCCGCTGATCGACGCGCTGACGATCTCGGGCGCGACCGATCGCGGCTTCGGGCTGGACGAGGGCTTCGAGTTCCTCGGGCCCACCAATGGCGGCACGGCGACGCTGTTCGCGGCGGTGCGCTCGGACAACCCGGCGGCGCTGATCGAGCTCGACAACGCCGACTTCATCACCATCCGCAACCTGACGCTCGACGGCGGGCAGCGCGCGATCTGGGCCTTCAACGGTTCGGACAGCCTGAACATCAGCGACATCGTCGCGGTGATGCAGACGGGCACGGCCTTCGGCATCGCCTCGGACAGCCCGTTCGGTGCGTTCGAGCGGCTGACGGCGACGGCGCCGGGCGGGCGGGGCTTCTTCTTCGACGGCGCCTTCGACCTGATCTCGAACCTGACGGCCACGGACACCGGCGACGACGGCGTGTTCCTCACCGGCTCGGTCAACCTGTTCGAGGAGAGCACGATCACCAACCCCGGCGACGAGGGGCTGGAGCTGGACCTGAACGCCACCAGCCTCTTCGAGGCCAACCTGATCACCGGTGCCAGCGGCGCGGGCGTGATCGTCGACGGCAACACGACCTCGGGCACGGTCTTCGGCTCGACCGACTTCACCCGCGGCAACCGGGTGCAGAACAGCGGCTCGAACGGTATCGACGCGAACGGCGCGCTGCTGGTCATCGGCAACGTCGTCTTCGGCTCGATGGCCAACGGCACCTATGGCATCATCTCCGAGCGGAATGCCGAGACGCGCAGCAACGTCGTCTACAACAGCCGCAACGGCATCCTGGGCACCCAGATCTTCAACAACCGCGTCTTCGGGATCACCGATATCGGCATCGTGCTGTCGAGTACCGGCGCGACGATCGCCGGTAACGTGGTCTACAATGCCAATATCGGTATCGAGACCTCGACCAACTCGAACTCGGCCGATTCCATCCGCGACAACCTGATCTACAACATCACGACGACCGGCATCCGGCTGGATAACGGCGCCAACCACAACGTGATCGGCAATACCTTCTTCCTGCCGGCCGCGACGCAGGCGCTGGAGATCGTCAGCACCACGACCAACGTGACGGTCGCGGACAACATCTTCTCGATGGGCGCGGGCGCGGCGATCACCGTCGACAACGGGTCGCAGCCGGGCTTTGCCTCGGACGACAACCTGTTCCAGCTCACGGGCTCGGGCATCGCGGGCATCTGGCAGGGCGTGAACCGCGCCAACCTGGCCGCCTGGCAGGCCGCGACCTTCGGCGATGCGCGCAGCTTCGAGGCCGATCCGTTCTTCGTGAACCCGACCGGTGCCGACGGGGTGCTGGGCGCGGGCGGCTCCAGCCAGGGCTTCGACGACGACTTCCACCTGCAGAGCCAGTTCGGCTCGCTGCATGGCGGGTCGCTGGCGCCGGTGCTGGACGCGAACGGCTTTGCGCTGGCCGCGCCCGGCGTGCTGACCGTGGACAGCCAGCAGTCGCCCGGCATCGACCGTGCCTCGGCCAACACCTCGGCCGACCGCGAGCCGGAGCCGGACGGCGATATCGGCAACCTCGGCGCCTATGGCGGCACCGAGCAGGCCTCGCTCAGCCCGTCGGAGTTCATCGCGGTGGACGAGCCGCTGCCGGGCACGGTGGTGATCACCGGCACGACGGTGCCGATCGTCTGGCGCTCGATCGCGACCTCGGGCCTGGTCGACATCGAGTATTCGCCCGACAACGGCTCGAGCTTCGTGTCGATCGCGACGAACGAGGTCGATGACGGCAGCTTCGACTGGACGGTGCCGGGCGGGCTGACGCCTGGCAACCAGTACATCATCCGGATCACCGACAGTGCCAACGCCGCGCTCAGCGACGTGTCGGACGCGCCGTTCTCGATCAGCGCGCCGGTGACGATCTACTATGTCGACGACGGCTCGAACGCGAATGACGAGTTCACGCCGGGCGCGGTCGGCAGCGCGCTGAACGACGGCCTCAGCCCGCTGACGCCGGCGGCCAGCATCCAGCAGGTGCTCGACGCCTACGAGCTGGGCGCGGGCGACACGATCCTGGTGGACAGCGGCACCTACCTGCTGACCTCGAACATCGTGCTGGACGCCGACCAGGGCACGGCGGCCGACCAGCTGTTCCAGATCGTCGGCCCGACCGCGGCCGGCGCCGAGGCGGTGATCGACCGCGGCACGCTGGCCTCGGGCTCCAGCGTCTTCCGCTTCGATGGCGCCGATTTCGTGCGGCTGGCGAACCTGACGCTGGTGGGCGGGCAGAACGCGGTGCTGCTGCCGAACAGTGCCGGCGCCGACGGCATCGTGCTGGACACGGTGACCGTGCGCGACGCGAACGACAACGCCATCCTCGTCGGCACCGGCAATGACGGCTTCATCCTGCGCGACAGCCTGGTCGAGGATACCGGGCCCGCGACCACGTTCCGCGGCCTCTGGCTCTCGGGCGCCACCAACGCGACGGTCGAGCGGAGCGAGTTCGTCGGCCACACGACCGGCATCGACGTCGACAACAGCGATGGCACGCTGATCGACGACGTCACGGTGCGCAACAACACGACCGGCATCGCGGTCACCGACAGCAGCGCCTTCCAGTCGGTGCTGGTGAGGAACTCGACCGCCTTCGACAACCTGACGACGGGCTTCAACATCGCCGGCCTGAACAGCGTCATCCGCGACTCGGTCGCCTTCAACCACGACGATCCGAACTCGAACGACAGCGGCTTCGTGCTCTCGGACAATGCGCGCTCGATCAACAACGAGGCCTATGACAACCGCATCGGCTTCTTGGTCGGCAATGCCACCAGCCTGGGCGACACGGCCTATCAGAACCAGCTCTCGGGCTTCGATCTCGGCAACAGCGCGGTGGTGGAGGAGGCGCGCAGCTACCTCAACGCCGAGGGTGTCGACATCGACCTCAGCACCTCGAGCCGCGCGGTGCTGCGCAACAGCGAGATCTTCGCCAACACCGTGCACGGCATCACGCTGAACGAGGGCAACAACTCGGTCATCGAGAACAACACGGTGGTCCAGACGGTGGGCAACGCGCTGCGGCTGACCGCCGGCACCAACACCGTGCAGGTGACGAACAACATCTTCGTCGCCGAGAACGCCGCCGCCATCAGCGTGAGCAACGCGAGCCGGCTCGGCTTCTTCGCGGACTACAACCTCTACTCGGCCGGTACGGGCCAGGCGCTGATCGACTGGGCGGGCACGCCGTTCACGACGCTGGCCGACCTGCTCTACGAGCTTGGCTTCGAGCAGAACGGGATCATTGCCGCGCCTGGCTTCATCGACCGCGACGGGGCCGACAACATCATCGGCACGGCGGATGACAGCTTCCTGATCGCGCCGGGCTCGGCCGGGATCGACGCGGGCGATCCGCGCACGCGCTATGACCGCGAGCCGGGCTTTGGCGGCGGGCGCGTGAACCTCGGCGCCTTTGGCGACACGCCGCAGGCGGCGGCGAGCAGCGGGGCCAGCCTGATCGAGGTGCTGACGCCCGACGGGCTGGAGAAGTTCGCGCTGGGCGAGGTGGTGCCGATCGAGGTCCGCTCGTTCGGGCTGACGCCCGAGGACCCGGTGCTGTTCGTCAATGCGGGCGGGCCGGAGGTGCAGGGGCCCGAGAACTGGAGCAACTGGCGCAACATCCCGGCCTCGACCGGCGGCACCAGCACCACGAGCGTGGTGATCGACCAGTCGGGCCTGCCCTTCGAGGTGCCGGCCGACCTGTTCCGCACCTATGCCCAGTCGGGTCTGGGCGTGGGCGACCGGATCACCTACGACTTCGACCTGCCCGACGGGACCTACACGCTGCGGCTCTATTTTGCCGAGGCGTTCAACCGGGTGCCGGGCGAGCAGCTGACCGACATCGTCGTGAACAACGTCGTGGCGCGCGACGACTTCGACATCGTGACCGAGGCCGGCAACACGCAGGACCGCGCGGTGCTGGTCGAGGTGACGGCCACGGCGAGCGGCGGGCAGGGCGTGACGCTGGAGCTGGTGAACCAGTCGGCGAACGAGCGCGCCGTGGTCTTCGGCATCGAGATCGCGCGCCCGACCACCGTGGTCGTGCCGGCGACCATCGCGCTCGACGCCTCGCCCGACAACGGCTCGTCCTTCCAGTCGGTGGCGACGAACATCGGGCTCGACCGCTTCGGGCATGCGACCTTCGACTGGACGGCGGATTTCCTGACCACCGGCAACACCGCGCTGATCCGGGCGAGCGAGGAGGCGGCGGGCGGTGTCAGCGATCTCTCGGACAGCGGCTTCCTGATCGCGGGCACGGGCACCGACTTCTACATCGACGACGGCTCGAACGTCGGCGACCAGTACACGCCGACGGCGGTGGGCGACAACGCGAACTCGGGCCGCTCGCCCGATGCGCCGATGGCCAGCCTGACGGCGCTGCTGGCCGCCTACGACCTCGGCCCCGGCGACCGCATCTTCATCGACAGCGGCGACTACAGCCTGGTCGCCGACATCGTGTTCCGCGACGACGACGCGGGCGCGGCCGGCAACCCGCTGCAGATCCTGGGTCCGACCGCGGCCGGGGCGGTGGCGACGCTGACGCAGCCGTCCTCGGCGAACGGCGACAACGTGTTCCAGTTCCTGGGCGGCGACTTCATCACCGTCAGCGATCTCGCGCTGGTGGGCGGCCAGGACGTCGTGCTGCTGGGCACCAATGCCGGCAGCGAGAACATCGTGTTCGACCGCGTCGACGTCTCGGGCGCCACCCGCTACGGCATCTTCGTCGGCAACACCAACCTGGACTTCACGCTCAGCGACAGCGTGGTGCACGACAACGGCAACGACGGCGTCGTGATCAGCCAGGTCGCCGATGCCAGCGTGATCAACACCGAGGCCTTCAACAACAGGATCGGCATCTCGGCCTTCAACACGGCTGGCCTGCTGCTCGACACCGTGACGGTGCGCGACAACCGCGCCGACGGCGTCGACGTCTCGGGCAGTGCCAGCAACGTGGTGGTGCGCGACAGCATCGCGACCGACAACGCGGTCCATGGCTTCGACATCACGGGCAGCGGCACCAAGCTGATCACCAACAGCATCGCCAGCGGCCACGCCGGCGAGGGCTTCCAGATCTCGAGTGGCCGCTCGGAGGGCAACCTCGCCTTCGGCAACGCCACCGGCTTCTTCATCGGGAACGCCACCAGCCTGGGCGACATCGCGCGCGACAACACGGGCGCGGGCTTCCTGCTCGGCAGTGGCGCGGTGGTGCTGGAGGCGCGGTCCTTCGCCAATGCCACCGGCATCAACGCCGATCTCAGCAGCGGCGGCAGCGTGACCATCCGCAACTCGGAGGTCACCTCGAACAGCACGGCCGGCCTGGTGATCGACGACGGCAGCCGCTGGCGGATCGAGAACAACACCATCGTGCAGCTGGGCGGCGCCTCGGCGATCCAGCTGACCCGCACGACCAGCGATGTCGACATCCGCAACAACGTGCTGGTGACCGACACCGCGCCCGTGATCTCGCTGACCGACGCGGTGCGCAGCGGGTTCTTCTCGGACTACAACCTGTACTCGACCGGGCCCTCGGGGGCGCTGATCGACTGGAACGGGCAGGTCTTCACCGACATCGCCGACCTGTTCTATCGCCTGGGCTTCGAGCAGGGCGGGATCGTCGCGCTGCCGGGCTTCATCGATGCCGACGGGGCCGACAACGTCGCGGGCACGGTGGATGACGACTACCGCCTCACGGCCGCTTCGCCCGGCATCGACAAGGCCGATCCGCGCACGCGCTATGACCGCGAGCCGGGCCTCGGGGGCTTGCGCGCCAACATGGGCGCCTTCGGCAATACCGAGCGCGCGACGGCGAGCCCGGCCACGGGGCTGGAGGTGCTGTCGCCGGACGGGCTGGAGAAGTTCGAGCTGGGCCAGACCGTGCCGATCGAGGTGCAGAGCCACGGGCTGACGCCGGAGGCGCCGGTGCTGTTCGTGAACTCGGGCGGGCCCGAGGTGCGCGGGGCCGAGGCCTGGAACACCTGGCGCAACGTCGCCCCGACCGCGGGCGGGCAGATCGGCAACGCCGTGCCGATCGACCAGTCGGGCCTGCCCTTCGCGGTGCCGGACGCGATCTTCAACAGCTATGCGCAGTCGCCGGCGGCCTCGGCGGGCAGCCAGCTGCTCTACGACTTCGACCTGCCGGACGGGACCTACACGCTGCGCCTCTACTTTGCCGAGGCGTTCAACGCGGTCGCCGGGCAGCGGGTCATGGACGTGCTGATCAACGGCTCGGTCGTGGCCAACGATCTCGACATCGTGACGCTGGCGGGCGGGCAGGACATCGCGGTGATGGTCGAGGTCGCGGGTACGGCGACGGGCGGCAACGGGCTGCAGCTTGCGATCGAGTCGCTGGTGGGCGGGCGCAGTGCCGTGGTCTTCGGTGTCGAGATCGCGCAGCCGACGGGCGTGGCGGTGCCGGCGACGGTGGCGCTGGACGTCTCTCCCGATCTCGGCACGACCTTCCTGCCGGTGACCACGGGCCTCGCGCTCGACCGCTACGGCTATGCGCGCTTCGACTGGACCGCCTCGGTCGAGACGGGGACCAACACGGCCGAGGTGCGGGTGCGCCAGGAGGGCGGGTCGCTCGAGGACAGCTCGGACGCGCCGTTCCTGATCGCCAATGCCGGGCGCGACTTCTACATCGACGACGGCTCGAACGCGGGCGATCAGTACACGCCGACGGCGGTGGGCGACAACGCCAACTCGGGCAAGACGCCCGATGCGCCGATGGCCAGCCTCGACGCGCTGCTGCGTGCCTATGACCTGGGCCCGGGCGACCGGATCTTCGTCGACGACGGCTCGTACATCATGGCGCAGGACATCGAGTTCCTCGAGGACGACAGCGGTGCCGACGGCGACCCGCTGCTGATCGTGGGCCCCACGGCGCAGGGCAGCGAGGCGCTGTTCATCCGCGGCACCACGATCAGCGGCGCGCGCGGGATCGAGTTCGAGGGCGGCGACTGGATCACCGTCTCGGACATCACGGTCGAGGGCGGTGATTTCGGCATCCTGGTCCGTGAGAACACCGCCAGCGAGAACATCGTGCTCGACCGGGTGACGGTCGCCACGGCCGGGTCGCGCGGCATCTATGTCGATGGCGGCAACGGTCCGG
>JBCBPG010000051.1:0-12089 GCA_039820865.1 Pseudomonadota bacterium | reverse complement strand
TTCATCGTCTTCCCGCGTAACGACTGTTTCCACCTGATCCACCATCTGTTCCCGACGGTGCCCGCGGACCATCTCGACTACTGCCACGAACGGCTGCTCGGGGATCCGGCCTATCGGGAGCGTCATGCGCGCGCGGTGGCGGCGGGTGATGTCTCCCCGCTCGGTGCCGAGATCACGCCGGCCAGGGTCTGACCAGGGTCTGACCCTGAGGCCTGCGCGGGCCCGTCGCCCGGGCCCGGCCATCAGAATCTGAGAAGGATCAGGCCCCGGGGGTGTCGCCCTCGGGGCCTACGACCGCGCCGCCGGCTGCCTCGGCATCGGCGGCGTCATGCGTGACGAGCAGGACCGGCAGGCCGTGGGCGCGGGCGCGCTCGAACACGAAGCCGCGGATCTGGGTGCGCAGCCCTGCGTCGAGGCGCGAGAACGGCTCGTCGAGGAGGAGCGCGCCGGGTCCGCTGAGAAGCGTCCGGATCAGCGCCACGCGCGCCTGCTGGCCGCCGGAGAGCGTGGCGGGGTCCCGCGCGTCGAACCCCTCGAGCCCCGCCTCGGCGAGGGCCGCCTCGACCGTCTCGCGCCGCGCCGCCCGCCCGCCGCCCGGGGCGAGGCCGAAGGCCACGTTCTCGCCGACGGAGAGATGCGGGAACAGCATCGGCTCCTGCATCATCAGCCCGATCCGCCGGCGATGGGTCGACAGGGCGAGGATGTCGGTCCCGTCGAGCCGAACGCCGCCCGAGACGCGGAAGGCGGGCGCCAGCGTGCCCGTGATCGCGGCGAGCAGCGTCGACTTGCCCGAGCCCGACGGCCCCATGACGGTCAGCACCTCGCCCGGTGGGATCCGCCGGTCGATGGCGACGAGGCGGCGCTCGCCGAGCGTGACGGCCAGCCGGTCCAGGGCGAGCCCGCGATCGGTCTCGCCGCTCATGCCCGCGCCGTCATGCCGCGTCGGCGGCGCCAGAGTAGGGCGGGGAGCAGGAGCGCCAGCGCAAAGCCCGGCAGCGGTGCCACCGCCTGCACGAGGCCCCAGGCGCCGATCACCCGCCGGTCGCCGCCGGCGGCCAGCGCCACGGCCTCGGTCGTCAGCGTCGCGACCCGGCCGGCGCCGAGCAGCAGCGTGGGCAGGTACTGCCCGATCGAGACCGCGAGGCCGACGGCGAAGGCGGTGAGGATCGGCGCGATCAGCATCGGCAGGCGGAGGCGCCAGAAGACGCGCCAGGGCCCCGCGCCGAGCGCCGCGCCCGCCAGCGCATGGCGCGTGTCCCAGGCCCTCCACGGGCCGGAGAGCGAGAGGAACACGTAGGGCAGCACGAAGACGAGGTGGCCGAGGATGACGACCGCGGTCCCGGGCGCGATGCCGGCGCTGCTGGCCGCGATCTGCAGGCCGAAGAGAAAGCCCGTCTGCGGCACGAGAAGCGGCAGGTAGAGGAGGAGGAGCGCCCGGCCACCGGGGCCGCGCGCCTCCGGGCCGCGGCGCGCCTCGGTCTCGAGGCAGGCCAGGGTGAGCGCGAGCGCGAGGCCCGCGGCGGTGACGGCGACGAGCAGGGTGGCAAGGATGGGGTCGGCGAGACCGGTCGCCTCGCGTATCCAGATGCGGGACGTGAGCGCCTGGGGCAGGACCTCCGGGAAGCGCCAGAAGCCCGCGACCGACCAGACCGCGAGGCCCGCGAGGCCGAGGAAGACCGAGGCGGCGGTGGCGAGACCGGCACCGGCGGCAGCGGCCCGCACGATCCCGTCGCGGGCGTGGCGCCAGCCGGCGGCGGTCCAGCGCCGGCCGAGGGCGGCCACGGCGCGCTCGGCCGCGATCCAGGCAGCAAGACCGGCGGCGACGAGGCCGATCTGCAGGACCGCGCCCGCCGCCGCGCGGAAGCGGAGCGCGAGATCGGGGTCACGCATCCACTCGACCAGGCGGACGGAAAGCGGCGGTGGCGTGGTGGGGCCGAGGATCGCGGCCACGTCGACGACCGACATGGCATAGGCCAGGACGGCGAAGACCGGCAGACGGATCTGGCGGTAGACCGCCGGCAGCACCGCCTTGGCCCAGGCCGCCATGGGGCCGTAGCCGAGGCTGAGCGCCGTCAGCCGGGCGCGCCGCGCGTCGGCCTGGCCTAGCGCGGCGACGGTCATGAGGAGGAGGAAGGGGACCTCCTTGGCCACGAGCCCGGCGATCAGCGCGAGCCCGGCCGGGTCGTTGACGATGAGCAGGTCGGGCGGGCGCTCCCAGCCGGTGGCCCAGGGCGAGAGCGCACGGGCGATCCAGCCCGAGGGCGCGATCAGGAAGGCGAGGCCGAAGGCGGCGGCGGCATGGGGAACGGCGAGGAGCGGCGAGAGCAGCCGCTCGACCGCCGCGAAGGCGCGCGTGCCCTGGAGTGCGGCGACGAGGGCGAGCGTGATCGCAAGCGAGATCGCCGTCGAGGCGAGACCGGTGACGAGGCTGAGCCGGATCGAGGTGGCGATGCCGGGCGTGTCCAGGAGGTCCGCCCAGGGCGCGAGCGAGAGCCCGGTGCCGCCGAGCGCCGGCAGCCAGCCGAAGGCCGGCGCCAGCGTGCCAAGGAGCCCCGCCGCGATCGGCCCCAGCATCAGCGCAAGCGTCAGCGCCGG
Organism: Pseudomonadota bacterium; assembly: GCA_039820865.1. Classification (GTDB taxonomy): domain Bacteria; phylum Pseudomonadota; class Alphaproteobacteria; order Rhodobacterales; family Rhodobacteraceae; genus Thermohalobaculum. The sequence goes on along the minus strand of JBCBPG010000051.1, from coordinate 9,494 downwards.
CGCCCAGCCCGGCCAGCGGGGGCGGGCGGCCGCCGCCGCCGGGGGCGCGCCGGCGGCCAGCGCCCGGCGGCCCGGCGCAGAGCGGCCATCAGCGGCGCCGGCGATGGTGGGGGCGTCGGTCATGATCGGCGGTTTCGTGCGGCGCGGCGGCCGGTGGCCGGGCGCGGCGCGGCATGACCGAGCGTGGTGCGGGCCGGGGCGTCGGCGGGGCCCGGCACCGGCCCCACCCACCCGCCCGCCTGGTGCCGGGCCCCGCCCGGGGCAGCCCATCGGGCGGCGCCGTGAGCCGCGGCGGATGACAGGGGCGCGGCAGGGCTGTCGGCGGTGCGATGCGGTCTGCGCCACCTGCGGTCGGTCTGCGCGGAAGCGGGGGGGCGCGCCCGTGGTGGCCGACCGCTCAGGTGTCGCTGTTCGCTCCCGCGGGTGTCGCCCGGCACGGGAGCACGAGGCACGGTACGGAAGGCTCGACGCTCACGCGATGCGTTGGCCGAGGCGGCCGGCGGCCGGGCATCCTGCCGGTGGGCCGGGGCTTTGCCGAGGGCCGGCCTTCTCCGGTGACCGTCGGGGGTGGTGCTACTGGCCAAGGCCGTAGCGCTCGGCCCAGTCCTGTTCGACGCGGACCATCCAGCTTGGGTGGGGCTCGGGCAGGGCGGGGCCCATCTCGGTCGGCGAGAGGGTGGCGATGCCGAGGTCGAGGGCGTCGAAGCGGGCGCGGTCGTCCGGGCTCAGCGCGTCGAGGTCGAGGACGGTAGAGCTGCCCCAGACCTCCGGGTCCTGCTTCTCGGCCTGCGCCTCGGGCGACATCAGGAAATTGGCCACGACCATCGCGCCGGCCTTGGCGGTGGCGTTGTAGGGGATGGCGACGAAGTTGGTGTTGCCGATCGTCCCGCCCTCGAGGACGAAGGAGCGGACGGTGTCCGGGAGCTCGAAATTGGCGATGGCCGAGGACGCCTCGGAGGGGTTGAAGCTGAAGGCGATGTCGATCTCGCCGTCCGCCATCAGCTGGCGCAGCTGCGCCCCGTTCTGGGGATAGGCCTCGCCGCCGCGCCAGAGATGGGGCGTCAGCCGGTCGAGATAGGCCCAGAGGGGTGCCGTGGCGGCGGGATAGCTGGCCTCGTCGACGGGGGCGGCGAGGAGGGCCGGATCCTCGACCAGCGCATAGAGCGCCTGTTTCAGGAACGTCGTGCCGGTGAAGTCGGGCGGTTCGGGATAGGCGAAGCGGCCGGGGTTCGCGGCCGCCCAGTCGGCCAGCGCGGCGATCGAGCGGGGCGGCGCGGGCGTGACGGCGGTGTCGTGGTAGAAGACGACCTGCGCCATGCCCCAGGGGGCTTCGAGCCCGTCGGTGGGGACGGTGAAGTCGGAGACGGTGGTGGGCTTGCCCTCGACATCGACCAGCGCCCAGTTGGGCAGCGCCTCGGCCCAGGGGCCAAAGAGGAGGCCGGCCGCCTTCATCGCCGCGAAGTTCTCGCCGTTGATCCAGATGAGGTCGACAGCGCCGCCCGCGTCGGTGCCGGCGGTCTTTTCGGCAAGGACGCGGGAGACGGCCTCGGCGGTGTCGGCGAGCTTGACGTGCTCGACCGCGACGCCGTGGCGGGCCTCGACGGTCTCGGCGATCCACGCGATGTGGCGGTTGATGCGCGGATCGCCGCCCCAGGCGTGCCAGTAGACGGTCTGGCCGCGGGCCTCGGCCTCGACGGCGGACCAGTCGGCCGGGTCGGGTTCGGCCGCGGCGGGCATCGCGAGGCCGACGGCCAGGGCGAGGGCGGCGAGGAGGGGGCGGGTCATCGGTCGCTCCGGTCGTAGGGTGCGTGGAACGCACCATTGGGCGTCGGGCGGTGCGTTTGACGCACCCTACGGATCGCGGGGCCGGTCCTGCGGCCTATTCGGCGGCGAGGCGGACGGCGCGGCGGTGTTCGGCGATCTCGCGCAGGATCGGCGCCAGCACCTCCTCGTGGAAGCGGTCGCAGCCGATGCAGAGGTTGCGGTAGGGCGCGCCGTCGGGACGCGTGGTGCGCGAGCGGTCGAGGAAGGTGGCGACGTCCCAGCCATGCGCCACGCCCATCCGCTCGGGGTGGCCCATCGAGAGCGCCTCGAGCGCCGGGTGGCCCTGGAGGCTGAGGATGATGTCCTCCAGCGGCTCCTCGGCCATGTTGCCGACGGGGGCCTTGGTCTTGAGACAGCAGGGAAAGACGTCGCCGTTGGGGTCGATCGAGACCTCGGCGCCGGAGTAGCCCCAGTTGAGGAAGTTGAGCCCGCCCGACCAGGCGTTGCAGAAGTTGTCGGTGATCTCGGCACGCGAGAGCGAGTTCTCCCAGGCGCGCCCGCGCGGCCAGATCTTGCCGATCCAGGCGTCCTCGGTCGCGCCGAAGAAGGAGTAGACGGGCTGGAGCGCCGAGTTGGTGGCGGGCCGGGTCCAGTCGCGCTCGACCTTGGAGAGGTTGCTGTCGACCATGCCGGCGGCCTCGAACATCGCGCGCAGCTTCTCCTGCAGCGGGATCCGCTTGTCGCCCTCCATGCCGACATGGAAGTCGTCCATGCCCGCGCAGGAGATCATCCAGACGCCGCGGCGCAGAAGCTCGTCGACGATCTCGGGCGTGACCAGGTCGCCGGTGGTCTGGACGATGACCTTGACGGGCAGGCCCTCGGCCGCCTGGGCGGCATACTTCGCCTGGATCGCCTCGAGCGCGGGGTAGAGGACGCGCTCGCGCACCGGGTCGACCAGCACCTCGCCGCCCGCGAGGATGAGGCGGCCGGCACGCTCCTCGTAGCCCTCGGGCCCTTCGGTGGGGGCGCTCAGGTCGCGGTAGGTGTGGCGCGCCGGCATGTTGGCGATCACGCTCGGAAAGGTCGCCTCGGCCTCGGTCACGACCTCCTCGAGCGCGCCGCGGACATAGGGCCGGAACCGTGTCTCGTAGCAGTGCTTGCACTTGCGGTGGCAGGCCCAGCAGAGGACGTAATAGAGGCTTTCCATCGAGGCGCGGTCCCAGCGGCTTTTTCGGCGGCGTATCGGCTGTGTCGGGCCAGACGTTGCAGTCCTTGCGTGCCGGTTCAATGGCGGGGCGGGAAGACAACACATCAGTTTCACATCGAGTTGAGGATCTGACACGGAACGGGTGCCGGCCGGCGGGATGCCGGGGCCTGCCCGGATGGCCTGGCGCGGGCGTTTTTAGCCGCCCTGGCCCGTGCCGATGCCGCCGAGCGCTGCCGTGGCCCTTGCTGCCCCGCTCGCGGCCTCGGCAATCGCCGGTGCGCCCTCGCCCCCGGTCGCGCCCCCGTTCGTGCCCCCGTTCGCACCCTCGCTCGCGCCCGCGCCCTTCTTGCGGCTCAGGCGCAGGCCCCGGATCTTGCGCCACTTGCGCCGGAAGGCGGGCGCGCGCTCGGTCGGGTCGCCGAAGATCCGGAACTCGATCTGCGCGTTGATCTCGCCGCCGAGCAGCACGATCAGCGCCGAGAGATAGAGCCACATCAGCAGGCCCACGATGGCGCCGAGCGAGCCGTAGGTCTTGTTGTAGGTGCCGAAGTTGGAGACGTAGTAGCTGAAGCCCTCGGACGCCGCGATCCAGAGGGCGATCGCCAGCATCGCCCCGAGCGAGAACCAGGTGAAGCGGGGGCGCGGTTCGGCCGGGCCGTAGCGGTAGAGGAGACCGACCGCCAGGACCAGGGCGCCGAGCATGATGGGCCAGCGGGCGAGTGTCAGCAGCCAGTGGGTCGAGGCGGGCAGCGGCACGCCGGTGATCGCGGGCACGGCAGCGATGATACCGGGCAGGACCACGACGGTGGCGAGGGCGACGACGCCGACCAGCACCAGCGCGACGGTCAGCCCGTAGGCGACGGCCATGTCGACGACCATGCCGCGCTTCTCGGGCACCTTGAAGACGATGTTGAGCCCCCGGATGAGTGCGCCGACGCCGGCCTTGGCGGTCCAGAGCGTGAGCGCGAGGCCGATCAGCGAGGCGTAGCCCAGCTGGGTGCGCCCGGCGGCGGTGATCTGGCTGACCTGGCCCTCGACGATGGCGTAGCCGCCCGGGGGCATGACCTCGCTGAGAAGATCGAGCTGGCCCTGGATCGTCGAGGGGTCGAGCACGAAGCCGTAGAAGGCCACGAGGGCGGCGAGCATCGGGAAGATCGCGAGGAAGCCGTAGAAGGCGACGCCGGCGGCGATGAGGGTGAGCTCGTTGTCGCCCATCTCCTTGACCACGCCCCTGGCCACCACCCACCAGTCGCGCCAGCCGAAGGCACGGATGCCGTCCGGACGGGGCGCGGATGCCGCCGGCGTGGGCGTGGGCCCGGGCTTGGGCGCGGGCGCCTCCGGCGCAAGCGCCTGCGGCGTATCCGGGGCGGTGCCCGGCGCCTCGGCCGGCGCGTTGGGCGCGGCGGCGGATGGGGTGGTGTCGACCATGGGAGGCAGACTAGCGCCGAAGCGGGCGGGAGGCGACAGGAGGGGCCGCAACAGGAGGACGGGTCGACGGGGTGGCGGAGTGTCGCGGGGCAGTGGTGAAGCCGCCGCCGCGGCCGCGGCCGCAGCGGCGCATGACGGGCGGGGCCGCGGCCGCGGCCGCAGCGTCGCACGACGGGCGGGGCCGCGCCGCCGGCTGGCCGCGGGGCCTGGGCGGCCCATCTGTCGCGGCCAGCGGTGCGGCGTGGCGCTGCATCCGGGACGGCGCCAGTCGGTGGGGCCGGTCGGTGGGGCCAGTTGGTGGGGAGAGGGATTGGGAATGACCTTGCCGACGGGGCTCAAGGCCGCCTACGCGGCGCCGGCGCTGGTGCTGGCGGCGCTCTACCTGCCGCTCTTTACCTATGTGACGCCCTTCTATGCCGAGGAGCTGGGCGTCCCGCTGGCGGCACTGGGGGTCGCCTGGCTCGCGATCCGGCTGTTCGACGCGGCCTCGGATCCGGTGATCGGCTGGCTCTCGGACCGCACGCCGGGGCGCTGGGGGCGGCGGCGGGTTTGGCTCGTGGCCTCGGTGCCGGTGATCGTGGGGTCGACCTGGATGGCGTTCGTGCCGCCCGAGGGCGCCGGGATCGGGCACGCGGCCTTCTGGCTCTTCATGGTGACGCTCGGCTGGTCGATGGCGCAGACGCCCTATGCCGCCTGGGGGGCCGAGATCGCGCCGGACTATGGCGCGCGCCTCGCCGTCACCGCCTGGCGCGAGGCGCTGGTGCTTGTGGGCACGGTGGTCTCGACGGTGCTCTACGTCGCGGGCGGCGAGGGCGGCGCGGGGCTGGAAGCCGTGGCGCTGGGCGTCGCGATCGGGCTGCCGCTGACGGTGGCGGTCGCGCTCTGGCGGGTGCCGGACCCCGAGGTCGCACGGGGCGCGGCGGCGCCGCAGGGGCTGAGCCTGCGCGCGGGCCTCGCGACGCTGGCGGCCAACCGGGCGTTCCGGCGGCTCATTGCGGCCTGGTTCGTCAACGGGGCGGCGAATGCGCTGCCGGCCTCGCTGTTCCTGTTCTTCGTCTCCGACCGGCTGGAGGCGCCCGATGCGGCGGGATGGCTGTTCCTGCTCTACTTCGCCTCGGCGATCGCGGGGATCCCGTTCTGGAACTGGGCGGCGCGACAGGGCGAGGGGATGCGGGCCAAGCATCGCGTCTGGGGCGCGGCGATGGTCTATGCCTGCGCGGTCTTTGCGGCGGCGCTGCTGCTGGGGCCGGGCGACGTGGCGGCCTTCGCGGTGATCACGGTGCTGACGGGGCTGGCCTTCGGCGCCGACCTGACGCTGCCGCCGGCGATCCAGGCCGACGTGATCGCGGCCGACACGGCCGAGACCGGCGCGCGGCGGGCGGGGATCTTCTTCGCGCTCTGGCAGGTGGCGACCAAGACCGCGCTCGCGATCACCTCGGGCCTTGCCTACATCGCGCTCGACCTGTCGGGGTTCGAGGCGGGGGGCGAGAACGGGGCCTTCGCGCTCACCGCGCTGGCCGTTCTCTATGCCGGCGTGCCGATCCTGCTGAAGCTCGCCGCCGTGGCGATCATGTGGGGCTTCACGCTGGATCGCGGGCGGCTGGAGGCCGTCGGCGCGGCCTGATCGCGGGCCGGTCGATCAACGGGGTGGCCAATCAGTCCTGTTGCAGGTCGGAAGCCTATGCCGCTCTGTGGAAGGGTGTTACGCCCTCGATGGGCCCGGTCGGCGCTCCCGCGCGCGGTCCCGGGGGGGACAGCGCATGAGGCCGCCAGACGCGCCGGACTACCGGCTGGGCATCGTCGGCGCGGGCGCCCTGGGCCAGGGCATCGCGCAGGTTGCGGTGACAGCGGGCCTGGACGTCTCGATCGTCGACAGCAGGCCAGGCCTTGCCGAGACCGCCTGTCGCACCGTCGCGGGCCGCTTCGAGGCACTGGTCGAGCGCGGCCGCATGACGGTGGTCGAACAGGCGGCGGCGCTGGCGCGGCTGGTGCCGGTCGCACGGCTCGCCTCGCTGGCCACCTCGGATGCCGTGATCGAGACGCTTGTCGAGGACCGGGCCGTCAAGCGCACCGTGATCGCCGAGCTGGAGGAGATCGTGGCGGCCGGTTGCCTGATCGCCTCGGCCACCGCCTCGGTCCCTGTCGCGGCCCTGGCGGCGGGCGCGCAGCGGCCGGCGCGGATCGCGGGCATGCATTTCCTCGCCCCGGTCCCGGTGATGCGCCTGGTCGAGATCGTGCGCGCGGTTGCGACCGACGCTGAGACGGTGAGCGCGCTGGAGGTGCTGGCCCGCAGGCTGGGGCGCGAGCCGGTCGTGGTGCGCGATGCGCCGGGCTTTCTGGTGGGGCTCGGCGGTGCGGCGCTGGTGACCGAGGCGCTGAGGCTCCAGCATGACGGCGTCGCGGCGGCGCCGGTGATCGACGCGATCATGCGCGATGCCTGGGGCTTTTCCTCCGGGCCCTTCGAGATGATGGACGAGGGCGGGCTCGACCGTGCCTGCCTGGCGGTCGAGCGCGTCTGGGCGGCCCACCAGCACGACCCTCGGCTGGCACCGCGCCCGGGCCTGCGCGCGCTGATGGAGGGCGGGCGGCTGGGGCGCGTGACCGGGCGGGGCTGGTATGCCTGGGAAGACGGTGGGCCGAGCGCGGTGGCGGATCCCGCGCTCCGGCCCCCGGGCCCGGCCGCGCGGGCGGTGGCGGTGATGCCCGGCGCGTCGGAGGGGCTGATCGGCCTCTGCGCCGTCGCGGGTGTCGCGGTGACGGCCGATGACGGCGCATGCCCGGTGCTGGCCGCGCCCCAGGCGATGGATGCGAGCGACACTGCCTATCACGGGGCGAGCACGCCGGCAGCGCGGCGCGGGCTGGCGCGCCGGCTGGTGGCCGTCGATCTCGGCCCGACGGCAGATGGCCGCGTGACGCTGATGACGGCGCCCGGCGCGGACCCGGCCTGCCGCGATGCGGTTGCGGCGGCGCTGTCGGGGGCGGGGCGCGAGGTGAGCGCGATCGCCGACAGCGTGGGCTTCGTCGGCCCCCGGATCGCGGCGATGGTGGTCAACCTGGGCTGCTGGATGGCCGAGACGGGCCTGGCCGCGCCGGGCGATGTCGACCGGGCGATGGTGCTGGGGCTCGGCTATCCGCGCGGGCCGCTGGCGCTGGGCGAGGCGATGGGGCCCGCGCGGGTGCTCATGCTGCTCGAGGCGCTGCAGCGCGCCACGGGCGAGGACCGCTACCGCCCGAGCGAATGGCTCCGCCGCCGGGCCCGCCTCGGCCTGCCGCTCGACACCCCGGCCTGAGCGCCGGCCCCGGGCGCCCCCGCTTACGCCGCTCGCGCGGCGACGCATCGCCCACCCGGTGCCCCGCAGAGGGCCTGCGGCCCGGGACGCGACCGGGACGGGGTGCCCGGCCGGTCGTCGGCGATGCGCGGGGTGAGGCGGCCCTGCAGCCGGCTGCGCCAGGCCTCTCCCCCGATCCGGTCCGGCAGCCGGATCGGCGGGTGCGCGGATCCCGGCGCGCCGGCCCTCCGTTCCTCCGCCACCGCAGACAGCGTGACCGTCCACCGGCGTTCGCGCGTTGCGTCGCGGGTGGGAGCGGGAGAGAAGGGACCCAGAACCCGGTCATGGAGCGCCCGATGGATCTCTGGAGCCTGCCCGCCACCGCGATACGCGGCCTGGTCGCCAGCCGCACCGTCAGTGCCCGGGAGGTCGTCGAAGCGGCGCTCGCTCGGCTGGAGGCGGTGAACCCGGCGATCAACGCCGTTGTCACCCGCATGGACGGCGAGGCGCTGGCCGAGGCCGACCGGCTGGACGCCGATCTTGCCGGCGGCGCCGTGCCGGGACCGCTGGCGGGCGTGCCGGTGACGGTCAAGGTGATCGCCGACCAGGCGGGGCATGCCACGACCAACGGGCTGAGGCTCCAGGCGGGGCTGATCGCGGCCGAGGACGCGCCCGTCGTCGCCAATCTCCGCCGCGCGGGCGCGATCATCATCGGGCGGACCAACACGCCGGCCTTCTCGATCCGCTGGTTCACGCGCAACACGCTGCATGGCGAGACGCTGAACCCGCATGACCCCGGGCTGACGCCGGGCGGCTCGTCGGGCGGGGCCTCGGCGGCGGTGGCGGCGGGGATCGGCGCGGTCGGGCATGGCACCGACATCGCGGGCTCGATCCGCTACCCGGCCTATGCCTGCAACCTGCATGGCCTGCGCCCCAGCCTGGGCCGCGTGCCGCAGATGAACCCCTCGGCGCCGGCGCGCGGGATCGGGCCGCAGCTGATGGCGGTCTCGGGCCCGATCGCGCGGCGGATGGACGACATCGAGGCGGCGTTCCACGCCATGGCCGCGGGCGATCCGCGCGATCCCTGGTGGACGGGGATGCCGCTCGAGGGCCCGCCCGTGGCGCGCAAGGTGGGGCTGGCGACGCATCCGGACGGGCTGGCGACCGACCCGGCCGTGGTCGCGGCGCTGGAGGGCGCGGCGGCGGTGCTCGAGGCCGCGGGCTGGGCGGTCGAGCCGGTCGAGACGCCGTCGTTCCGCGAGGGCGTGGCGCTCAACATCGCGCTCTGGATGGCGGATTTCGGCGCCGAGGGGGTCGCGCGCATCGCCGAGGAGGCCGACCCGGACGCCCTGATCGTCAGCGAGCGGCTGATGGCGCGGGCCTCGGGCGCGCTCGACCTCGACACGGCGCTGAGGCGGCGGATGCCGCTGGTCGCCGCCTGGCAGCGCTTCATGGAGGACTGGCCCCTCCTCCTCTGCCCCGTCTCGGGCCTGCCCCCCTTCCCCAACCACATGGACCTGGCCGACGAGGCGAGTTTCGAGGCCGTCTTCGAGGCCCAGCTCACCCAGATCGGCCTCCCCCCCACCGGCCTCCCCGGCCTCACCATCGCCACCGGCCGCCCCGGCACCCCCATGGGCGTGCAACTGGTGGCTGCGCGTTGGCGCGAGGACCTGCTCGTTGAGGCAGGCCGTGCCATCGAGGCGGCCCATCCGGCGGTCGAGCCGGTACATCTGGCTTCGTAGCGGTCTGCTCGGCGGACAAAGCCGTCATCTGACCTTTTCGGTCAGGCTTCGACCCATACACATCGCTCTGACGCTAGATCGAAA
>JBCBPG010000050.1:0-12231 GCA_039820865.1 Pseudomonadota bacterium | reverse complement strand
GGCGGGTTCAGGATCACGTGATCGAAGCGCCGGGCGCGGAGCACCGCCGGCATCGCCGCGACATCGCCCTCGACAACCTCCAGCGCCACGCCGGCCGCCGCCGCGTTCGCGCGCGCCAGCGCGGCATAGCCGGGCTGGATCTCGAGCCCCGCGAAGGCCAGCCCCGGCACCCGGGCCGCGAGGCAGAGCACCGCCGCCCCCGCCCCGATCCCGAGCTCGAGCACCGTCTCGCCCCCCGCCGCCGGCACCGCCGCGGCCAGCAGCACCGGGTCGGTCGCGGCGCGGTAGCCCCTGAGCGGCTGCGTCAGCCCGACGCGCCCGCCCAGCAGCCGGTCATGCGTCAGCGGCCCAAGGGCCGCCTCGGCCGCCGCCAGGTCGCCGACCGTGGCCTCCGCCAGGCTCAAGGCCAGCCCTCGCGCTCGTAGGGCTCGACGCCATTGTCCCGCAGGATCGCCCGGGCGCGGAACAGGTCCGAGCGGTGCACCATCATGCGACGGGGGATCGCACCGATCGACCCCTCGATCATGCTCGTGTTGCTGTCGAAGACGAAGACTTCTATCTCCTCGCCGGACAGGAGCGCCTCGACGAAGGGCACGAGGGTCGGATCGGTGGTGCGCAGCAGTTCCTCCATGGCCCCGACCTAGACCGCCCCGCCCCCGGCGTCGAGCATTGCCGACCGCGCGCGGCCCTGCGGGGTGCGCGGCGATTTGAGAGGAACGATGACCGTTCAGCCCGCCCCCGCTGCCGGAGCCGCCGTCGAGGCCGCGCCGAAACCCTTCGAGCGCCTGACCGCGCTGGTCGAGGGCGACATGGCCCGCGTCAACGCGCTGATCCGCGAGCGCATGGCCTCCGAGCACGCGCCCCGCATCCCCGAGATCTCGGCGCACCTGATCGAGGCGGGCGGCAAGCGGCTGCGCCCGGTGCTGACGCTGGCGGCCGCGGGGCTCTGCGCCTATCGCGGCGAGGACCACGTCAAGCTGGCGGCGACCGTCGAGTTCATCCACACGGCGACGCTCCTCCATGACGACGTGGTGGACGAGAGCAAGCGGCGCCGTGGCCGGCCCACCGCCAACATCCTGTTCGACAACAAGTCGAGCGTGCTGGTCGGCGACTACCTCTTCGCCCGCGCCTTCCGGCTGATGGTCGAGACCGGCTCGCTCGAGGTGCTGGACATCCTCTCCGAGGCCTCAGCCGTGATCGCCGAAGGCGAGGTGCTGCAGCTGATGGTGGCGGGCAACATCGCGACCGATCTCGACGCCTATTCGCGGGTGATCCGGGGCAAGACCGCGGCGCTCTTCGCCGCGGCGGCCGAGGTGGGCGGCGTGATCGCGGGGGCGGATCGCGAGCGGATCGAGGCGCTGAGGACCTTCGGCGACGCCATCGGCATGGCCTTCCAGCTGGCCGACGACTGGCTGGACTATGGCGGCGAGGCGGCGGCGCTCGGCAAGAACACCGGCGACGATTTCCGAGAGGGCAAGGTCACGATGCCCGTGATCCAGGCGATCGCCGCGGCACGGGCCGAGGGCGACGCCGGGGCCGAGGCCTTCTGGCTGCGCACCATCGGGCGCGGCCAGCAGCAGGACGGCGACGTGGCCGAGGCGATCCGCCGCGTCACCGAGACCGGCGCGCTGGACGCCACCCGCCAGGCCGCCGCGGCCGAGGCCGCCCGCGCCATCGCCGCGCTGGCCCCCTTCCCCGACACGCCGCTGCGCAAGGCCATGATCGACACCGCCGACGCCGTCGTCTCCCGCACGAGCTGACCGCGCACCGGCACGCGCGACCCCCAGGGTGGTCGAGCATCGGAGTGGCGCAAGACGACGCAGGCGCGGGGCCCCTGCCCGCCCACGTCAGGCTACACCCAGATCAGTGAACATTTGGAGAACAAAACGCGCGTTCGGGTGTCTGGCGACGACGCCGGCCGGTGGCATGGCGCTGTCCTCGCGGGCTCTGGTGGCGAGCGGGCCGGATCCCGTGGCGGGTGACCGCCAGGACCGGACGGGGCACTGGACGGGGGCGCTGGACGGGCACTGGACGGGGCACTGGGCGGGGCGCTGCACGGCGGGCCGGGCGGCGCAGGCGGCGCGCTGGGGCGCATGCCAACCGGACGTGAGCACGGGCGCCCGACACTGCCCTGCACTGCCCTGCACTGCCCTGCACTGCCCTGCCCACCCACGCCGGGACAGGCCCACGCGGATGAACGTCCAGTTGCGTTCGCGCGTCCGGCAGCGTTCGCTGAAAGCTAACGGGATCGCGGCAATGATGACGTGGGAGGGGGCGAGAGCGGGCGTTTCCCTCCGGTCGGAACCTGCGCTAGCCGCAGCGGGCGGCGCCGACCCACCAGCCGCGGTCGGCGGCGCGGAGCGTATCGGCCGCCGCAAGGGCCGCCGCCTCGGTTGCGTAGAGGGCGAAGCAGGTGGCGCCGGAGCCTGACATGCGGGCGAGCGGGGCGTCTGACAGCGCCTCGAGGATCTCGCCGATGGCGGGGCAGAGGGACCTTGCGGCGGGCTCGAGATCGTTGCGGCCCTCGCCCAGCCAGCCGGTCAGCGCGTCGAAATCGGCGAGGCCGGCGGCGGGCGCGGGCGCCATGGCGGGGCAGTCCTTCTCGCTCGTCGCGCGGAAGATCGCGGGCGTGGAGACGGCGGTCAGCGGGTTCGCCAGCACCATCCAGAACGGCGGCAGCACCGGGCCGGGCGCCACCCGCTCGCCGATCCCGGCCATCCAGGTGGGGCGCGGCGCGCAGGTGCAGACCGGCACGTCGGCGCCGAGCGCGAGCGCCACGTCGCCCGGCACCTCGACCCCCCAGGCGCGCGCGCAGAGCGCCAGGGCCGCCGCCGCATCGGCCGAGCCGCCGCCGATGCCGGAGGCGATGGGGAGGTTCTTGACGAGCCTCAGCGACGCGCGCGGGCGCACCTGGCCGGTCGCCGCCGCCAGCCGCTCGGCCGCCGCCAGCACCAGGTTGGTGCCGTCCACCGGCAGATCCCAGGCGAAGGGCCCGTCGATCGAGAGACCGAGACCGGGCCCGTCCTCGATCTCGACCACATCGCCGATCTCGGGGAAGACGACGAGGCTCTCCAGCAGGTGGTAGCCGTCGTCACGCTGGCCGCGCAGGTGCAGGAACAGGTTGACCTTGGCGCGGGCGAGCAGCCGCGCGGGCGCCTGCCCACGGCCCCCGGCCAACGACACGACGCTGTCCCCGCTGGCCATGGATACGCTCCGGCTCGGCGGGCGACGCTGCCCGCGCCGCCTCCCCTGCCCCGCCGCCGCGTCCAAGGCAAGGGCGCGGCCCGGTCCTCGGGCCGGAGGCGGCGGCAGCGACGGCTGCCGCGCCGCAGGCGCCTCAGCCGTCGTTGGGGTCGGGGGAGACCGCGTCGGAGATGATGGCGGGCTGTCCCGCGGCCGCCTCGTCGGCCAGCACCGCGTCGAGGCCGCGCTTCAGCTTGTCGCGGATGCGGGCCTCCTCCTCCGGCTCGGGCTCGAAGGACAGCGCGCGCTTCCACTGGAACCGCGCCTCGGTCTTGCGGCCGACCATCCACAGCGTGTCGCCGTAGTGGTCGTTGATCACCGGGTCGACGGGGCGGAGTTCGACCGCGCGCTCCATCTGCTCGGCCGCCTCGGGGAACTGGCCGAGGCGGAACAGCACCCAGCCGAGCGAATCGACGATGTAGCCGTCGTCGGGCCGCTGCTCGACCGCCTTCTCGATCATCTCCTGCGCCTCGGGCAGATTGCGGCGCAGCTCGACCCAGGAGTAGCCGAGATAGTTCAGCACCAGCGGCTGCTCGGGACGCAGGTCGAGGGCGCGCATGAAGTCGGCCTCGGCCAGGTCCCACTGGTCCGACCGCTCATAGGCGATGCCGCGCTGGTAGAAGAGCAGCCAGTGGCGCTCCTCGACCGGGTCGGTCAGCCGGATCGCGGCGTCATAGGCGACGGCCGCCTCGCCGAAGCGCTCCTCCTGGCGCAGCATGTCGCCGAGGGCGGTGTGCGCCTCGACCGAGCGGGGGAAGCGCGCCGTGACCTCGCGCATGGCGATCACCGCGGGCTCGATCTCGTCGGCGGCCTGCATCGACTGCGCGCGCCCGATCTGGGCACCCAGCGCCTCGGGCACGTCGCGCGGCACCGCCTCGAAGGCGGCGATCGCCAGGTCGTACTGGCTGTCGCGGCGCAGCATCTGCGCCATCAGGATCTTGGCGTCGATCAGGTCGGGGTTCAGGTACGAGGCCAGGCGCGCATAGGCGAGCCCGATGATCGCGTTCGGCCCGCGCGTCAGGAACCCCGAGATGCCGAACAGCGCCTCCGCCGCACCCTGGCGGCCGGTGGTGACGACCGGCGGCGGCGTGCGGCCCTCGGCGATCTCTGCGCGCAGGAACTCCAGCCGCGCATCGCCCAGCGTCGAGGCGAGGCGCGCGTCTATCAGCGCCACCGCGCCCTCGGCATCGCCCGCGCGCGCCATCGCGCCCGCCTGCACCCGCGTCAGCCGGTCGGTCGAGGTCTCCATCTGCTCGGCCGTCAGCTCGAAGGCCGTCACGGCCTCGGCGTGGTTGCCGAGCGCGCCCTCGAGCAGGCCGAGATGGTAGCCCGCGAGCATCTCGCCCGCGGCCCCGCCCGTGCGCCCGTCGCGCAGCGCCACCAGCGCCTCGCGCGCGGCCTCGGGCCGGCCTGCCGCATACTCGGCCCAGGCCTGGATCAGGTAGCCGACGAAGGGCCCGGTCTCGCTCTCGCGCTCGGTGATCATGTCGAGGATCGCCTGCGGATCCTCGCGGCCGAACGCCTCGGACGCCAGCAGCAGGAGCGCGATCTGGCTCTCGCCGTTGAGCGCCATCAGCCGCCGTGCCAGCGCCACCGCCGTCTCGATCCGCCCCGCCGCCACCTGGTGCAGCACCCCGCGCTCGATCAGCGCGGCGTTCTCGGGATCGGCCTGCAGCGCGCGGGTGTAGAAATCCGCCGCCGTCGCCACGTCGCCGTTGCGCGCCGCATGCTCGGCCGCGAGATAGGGGCCGGCAAGCGCCTCCTGTGCCTCGGCCCGCGGCGCCCCGGCCAGCGCGGCGGCCAGCGCTGCCACCAGCGCCGCCGTCGACAGCGCCGAGGCCAGGAGCCCGCGCGCGCGGGCGCCACGACCGGCGGTCATGCTCGCCGTTCGCACGGCGGTGAGGGCGATCAGGGAATGTCCGGACAAGTCTGGTCCTCCTCGGGGCGCGGGGCCCCTCGTGGCCGCGGCGCGCGTGTCTGACGCGATCCCCATCATTTGCGACAAACCGCGTCCGAAAAAAGGTGAGTTGGGGAAAATACGGCGTGAACGCCGGCGAAGTCCCGACAGCGTTACCGCGTCACGCCGTCTCGGCAAGCCACTCGACCACCGCGGGCGCCACGATGTCCTGCGCCCGCGCCGAGACGAAGGCGCCCACATGGCCCGTCGGCACCTCCAGCTCGCGATAGGCGACATTGCGCAGGTATCCCTTGAGCGCGCGTGTACAGGGCGGCGGGACGATGTGGTCGTCGCGGGCATAGACGTTCATCACCGGGCAGGCGACATCCGCCAGGTCGACGCGCCGGCCGTCGAGGCGCCATTGCCCGCGCACCAGGTGATTCTCGCGGTAGAGGTCGACCATCCACTCCCGCGCCAGCGCCCCCGGCTGGTCGGGCCGGTCGGCGAGCCACTTCTCCATGCGCAGGAAGGTGTCGAGCGCGGCCGGATCGTCGGCGATCTCGGCCAGATCGGCGGTGTAGCGCGCCGTCCAGCGCCCCGGCGTCAGCCCGTTGAAGATCGCCGCGGTCAGCGCGCCGGGCACGTTGCCGCCATCCTCGATCAGCCGGTCGATCAGCTCGACGGGCAGCGTGCGAAGCCAGTGGTTGAGCTGCCCGCGCCCGATCCTGGGCTCGGCCATGTCGGCGTGGAAGTCGACGGGCGTGACGGCCAGCACGAGGCCCTTGACCCGGTCGGGAAACAGCGCGGCATGCGCGAGCGCGAAGACACCGCCCTGGCAGATGCCCATCAGCACCGCGCGCGGCGCGCCCGTCAGCCGCTCGATCGCGGCCAGCATGTCGCCGAGCGCATCGACCGCGTAGTCGGTCGTGTCCCGCCAGCGATCGGCCCGCGTCGGCATCCCCCAGTCGGCCGCATAGGTATCGACGCCCGCCGCCAGCATCCGGCGCACGAAGGACCGCCGCGGCTCGAGATCCAGCATCGTCTGGCGCCCGATCAGCCCGTGCACGATCACGATGGGACCCAGCGCCGGATCCGGCGCCTCGCCCGCGCGGTACCGGCGCAGGCTGATCTTGCCGTCGGCCCAGACCGGCGTGGACGGCGTCTCGACGATCTCGACGGGCTGGCCGGCGCCGGCCTCGCCCAGCCGGCCGGCCAGGCGCACCATGCGCCGCGTCGCCTCGATCAGCCCGTCGGCGATGGCGGCCGGACCGTCGGGGTCGCGCCCGCTCACGGCCCCTCGCCCCGCTCGGCCGAGGGTGCGTCGGGCGGCATCGCGCGGCGCAGCGCCCGGATCTCGCGGCGCAGCGCATGGACCGTGCGGGCGAGATCGTCGACCTCGGCGCGCGTCGGCAGGCCCAGCGCCTCGGCCACCGGCTCGGCGCGCTTGCGCAGGCTGGCACGGAGCGCGAGCTGCGCCGAGGCGAGGTCGCGCTGGGCAGCCACGTAGGCCTCCGAGACCTGGACCCGCGCAACCTCCACGTCCGCCGTCTCGCGCCAGAGCGCGACGACCCGGTCGACCACGGTGCGCCGCGCGGCGCCCTCGCCCTCGCCATCAACGGGCGCGGTGTCGAGATCGTCGGCGGCCAGCCGGTCGGCAAAGGCGCGGAAGGCCGCGAGCCAGGCCTGCGCCATCACCGCGCGGTACTGCGCCAGCGCCGCCTGGAAGCGCAGGAACTCGCCGCTCTCGCGGATGAGACGGCGCTGTTCGGCGAAGAGATCGGCAAAGTCCGGGCCCTCCAGCCAGCGCCAAAGATCGCCCATGCCGCCCAGACCGGGCGCCCCCAGCCAGCCGGCCGGGTCGAAGGGCGCCGCACCCGGGTCGGCGCCCTGCCCCGCCGCGCGGTCGGCACCGGCGGCGGCCATCGCCTCGAGAAAGCGCAGCCAGGCCTGCCACAGCTCCTCGACCCGGCGCGCCGCGCCCTCGCCCGAGGCCGTCGTCTCGCCCGAGCCGCGCGCGCCGGCGGCGGCGAGTTCGGCGAACGCGCGGGCGCCCTCGCGCCAGAGGCGCGCCAGCGTGTCGTCGGCGCCGTGATCAGCGGCCATCGCGCCCTCTCGTCCCTTCGGGTCGTTGACCCGGTCCGGTCGTGCCGGTCGCTCGCCCGTGCAGCCGCCACCCACGCGGCTGACCGCGCGGGCGCCCCGGACCCTTACCGTGGGGTGGTACACCCGCACCGCGGGAGGGACCAGCCCGGCGGCGGGGCAGCCGCCGCAGCCGCGGCCCCGGCCTGCGCCGCCGTCACGCCCCGGCACCAACGGCCGACAGGGGTTCAGCGATCCCTCACCCCGTCGTCAGCCGGCCGGATCGTCGTGGCCGTTGGCCGCGCGCGGCGCCGTCGCGGCCGCGGTCCGCGCCCCCACGGGCCCTGCGGCCGGCCCCGCCGCCGCGGCCAGACGGTCGGCGAAGTCGGCGCCGTAGTCGAACTGGCCCTGGTGGCGGATGCCGGGCCCGGCATAGCCCCAGACGGCATTCGCCACGGCGGCGTTGGCGCGGTGGCAGAAGGCGAAGTCCTCAGAGAGCGCCGTGCCGTCCTCCAGCACGATCTCGCCGAAGAAGTCGTCGACGGCCTCGATCCCCGGACGCGCGAGGGCGGCGACGGGCGCGCGGCGGGCCAGCCCGCCACCGGCAGCGATGGTGCGCAGAAGCTCGGTCGCGATCAGCGTGGCGCCCATGCCGATACCCTCGAGCGCGACCATGTCGCCCTCGCGCGGGACCCGGGCGGCATTGGCGCGCAGGATGAAGGAACTGGCGAGCGCGCGGGCCGGACCGGGGGCGTGCCCCTCGGCCCGGGCGCGGGCATAGGCCTCGAGGTCGAGACCGCGGCGGGTGTAGAGGCCGCCCGCGACGGGGCGGCGCGCCTCGATCAGCCGGGCAAAGACGGCGCGCTCGACATGCATGTCGCTGTCGATGAAGAGCAGGTGGCCGTAGCCCTCGGCCAGCGCGATGGCCGCGGCGTGGTTCCGCGCCGTCACGATGTCGTAATAGCTGAAGACCGCGAGGCGATGCGCCCGGCCCGCCATGGCAAGCGCAGTGACGGCGCCCTCGACGCTGTGCAGGCACCCCGCGGTGCAGGTCCCCTGCGCCGTCGGCACGGCGATCAGCACGGGGCCGCGGGCAGGCTCGGTCTCGGTCATCGGGCTCTCCTCGGGCATGGCCGGGGGCGCCTCCGGTGCCGGCCGCCCCTGTGGGCCGGCCGGCGCCTGCGGCGCATCACGGGCTGCTGCGGCGGGCGATCAAGGCCGCGGCGCGGGCGGCAAGGTCGGGCATGGGCGGCAGGTCGACGCGGCATTCGGGCACGAGGACGCCGGGCAGGATCGGGCCGTCGGCGGGCGGGCCCTCGCTGCCGCCGAGGCGGGCGTAGAAGCGCCGCGCGCCGGCATTGGCGACCAGGACGTGGCACCAGAGCCGATCGCGCCCGACCAGCGCCCGGGCCGCCGCCGCCATCAGCCGCGCACCGATGGCCTGCCCGCGGCGCGACGGCGCGACATGAAGCGCGGCGAGGTAGTCGAGGGCCGGGTCCTCCGGGTCGGGATGGGTGGCGACGAAACCGGCGAGGCCGGCCGCGTCCTCGGCCAGCAGCAGGACGTTGGCGGGGCGGTCGGTGCCCAGTACCCGGTCCCAGAGTGCCCGGTGCCGGTCGGCCAGGTCAGCCGGCAGCCCGCCCGGCACATGCGGTGCATAGGCATCCAGCCACGAGGCGGTGTGCAGCGCCGCGATGGCAGGCGCGTCGGCGGGCGCATCGGTGGGCGCGTCGGCGGGCTTGGCGGGGCGGAGCGCGGGGACGCTCATCCCCGGCCCCGGCAGGGCAGCGCCGCGGAGAGGACCTCGACGAGGCGGGCCTCGCTCCAGCCCGCCGCCTGCTCGGCGCCGAGGGGGTGGTCGCCGGCCCGCGCATCCACCAGCGGGCGGCCGCCGCCGGGCTGGACGTCGAGCGCTGCGTCAAGGCCGAGCGTGCCCTCGAAGCCCGGCAGGGCGCTGGCCAGCCGGCAGGGGATGGAGCCGAGCGCGGCCTCCTCGCCGTCGCGCATGGCGCAGAGGATGCGGACGAGATCGGCGCGGGAGAGTTCGACCCAGGGGCCATAGCCGAAATCGTGGTCGAGACCGGGCAGCGGGACCAGCAGCACGGCGCGCAGGAACAAACGGCGCCGGCCGCCCTCCTCCAGGTCGCAGATGTCGTCGCCCTCGTCGTGCAGCACCGCGTCGGCCCCGCGTGCGACCACGGCGTCGGGGCGGCGGAAGCCGAGATCGGGCACGCCGCGCCGTTCTTCGCCGCAGCAGCCGCAGGTCCAGGGCCAGTCGTCGAGCGCACCCATCCGCGCCCCCGTCACAGCATCGAGGGGACGACCTGGTCGGGCGGGCGGTGGCCGTCGGCGAAGGTCTTGATGTTGATGATGACCTTCTCGCCCATCTCCAGGCGCCCCTCCTCGGTGGCCGAGGCCATGTGAGGCAGCAGCACGACGTTGGGCAGGCCCAGAAGGCGCGGGTTCACGCCCGGCTCGTGCTCGAAGACGTCGAGGCCGGCGCCGGCCAGCTCGCCCCGCACCAGCATCCGCGTCAGCGCGTTCTCGTCGATCACCTCGCCGCGGGCGGTGTTGACGACATAGGCCGAGGGCTTCATCAGCGCGAGCCGGCGGGCCGAGAGCAGGTGGAAGGTCGCGGGCGTATGCGGGCAGTTGACCGAGACGATGTCCATGCGCGCCAGCATCTGGTCGAGGCTCTCCCAGTAGGTGGCCTCGTGCGCCGATTCGATCTCCTCGTGCAGGCGCCGGCGGTTGTGGTAGTGGATCTGCAGACCGAAGGCCCGCGCGCGCCGCGCGACCGCCTGGCCGATCCGCCCCATGCCGACGATGCCGAGCCGCTTGCCCCAGATCCGGTGACCGCTGAGCGCGGTCGGCGCCCAGCCGCCCCAGTCGCCCGACTGCATCAGCTGGATGCCCTCGGACACCCGCCGCGGGACCGAGAGGATCAGCGCCATCGTCATGTCGGCCGTGTCCTCGGTCAGCACGCCGGGGGTGTTGGAGACCAGGATCCCACGCTCGCGCGCCGTCTCGACGTCGATATGGTCGAAGCCCGCGCCGTAATTGGCGATCAGCTTCAGCCGCTCGCCCGCGCGCGCCAGCAGACCGGCATCGATGCGGTCGGTCACGGTGGGGACCAGCACGTCGGCGGTCGCCATCGCCTCGGCCAGCGCCTCGGCGTCCATGGCGCCGTCGTCCTCGTTCAGCCGGACCTCGAAGAGTTCGCGCATGCGCGTCTCGACGGGCTCGGGCAGCTTGCGGGTCACGACGACGTTCAGACGATTGCGGCTCATCGCACCACTCTTTTGCCAGACATATGGGTTGGTATGCCGAGAGCGGGGGCATTTGAAAGAGCGGCGGTCTGCCTGCCGGCGGATCCGCACAGGCGGGACGGTCCTGGCACGGGCACGGCGCAGGCTGCGGCATTGGCCGGGGCAAGGCGCCGCATGGCACGGGCATGGCATCGGCCGGACACCGGCGGGCGGCGGGCGGCTGCATGGTCGCAGGGGCTCACCGCCGCGTTAGGGCACGGCAGATCGATCCGGGGTAGGCTGTCCCGCTAGGGGTCCAGGGGGTCTGGCATGACGGGCGTGATCGGGTATCGGAGCGGTTTGAGGACAGGCGGCGTGGCGACGGATGACACTATGGGGGGGCGGGCGGCAGTTAGGGCAGCAGTTCGGGCTGCGGGGCTGGCCATGATGCCGGCGGCGCTGCCGGCGGCGCTTCTGGTGGCGCTTCTGGCGGTGGGGCTGGCAGGGCCGGCCACGGCCCAGGCGACCGCGCCGCAGCAGCCGAGCCTGGAGGCCCCCGCGCTGCCGGGCGGCAGCGTGCCCGGCCCCCGCGGGGTCGAGGGCTATGGCGTCGGCCCGGTCACCAAGCTGCCGATGCCGCGCTATGTCTCGCTGCGCGCCGCGCGCATCAATGTCCGCCGGGGACCGGGGCTCAGCTACCGCATCGACTGGGTGTTCCAGCGCGCCGGGCTGCCGGTGCGCATCGTCGGCGAGTTCGGGGACTGGCGCCAGATCATCGACAGCGACGGCGCGACCGGCTGGGTCTACCACGCGCTGCTGACCGGGCGGCGCACGGTCCTGTTCACCGACGCCATGGCCGATGTGCGCAAGCGGCCCGAGGACGGCGCCGGGCTGCGTGCCCAGGCGGGCGAGGGCGTGATCGCCGATCTCCGCCGCTGCGAGCGCACCTGGTGCGAGATCGAGACCGATCTCGCTGCCGGCTGGGTGCCCAAGACCGTGATCTGGGGCGTAGACCCGGGCGAGATCTGGCCCCGCTGAGCAGCGCCGCGCGGGAGCCGAATGCCGGCCTGCCGCGTTGTGCGGTGGAGACCGGTCAGGGAACGGGACACAGGGGAAAGCACGACATGGCGCGATACCGCCTCGCCCTCGCCGCCAACGCCACGCTGCTCGCCACGCTGCTCGCCGCGCCGGCCGCCGCGCAGGAGAGCGCCGTCGACCGGCTCTTCGCCGAGGTCGATGCCGACGGCAACGACCGTCTCTCGCGCGGCGAGCTCGCCGAAAGCCGCGCCCGCAGCTTCGACAGCCTGGACACCGATGGCGACGGGCGCCTGACCGCGGCCGAGTTCGAGGCGCGCCAGCCCGGCCTCGCGCGCATCCTCACCATGCGCCTCGCCGATGGCCGCCGGATCGACGCGAACGGCGACGGGGCGCTGGATGCCGGGGAATACGCCTCGCCGCCCCATCCGCTGGCACGCCACGACCGCGACGGCGACGGGACGATCGACCGGGGCGAGGCCGCCGCCGCCCTGGCGCCGCGCTGATCGCCGGACGGGACGCACGACGCCCGCCGCATCGGCGCGCCAGGCGCGCGCCCCCAGGCGCCCGTCAAACCGGCCGGGCGCGGTCAGGCGGGGTCAGGCGCGGCGCAGCCGGATGACGATGTCGATCTTGGAGATCTCGGCGCCCTCGGGCGCGGGGGCCAGGCTCTCGACGCGGATCGCGTCGGCGGGCGCATCGCTCAGCCGGCCCTCGTCCTCCCAGAAG
>JBCBPG010000049.1:0-12541 GCA_039820865.1 Pseudomonadota bacterium | reverse complement strand
GCGCTGGCACGCCGGCCGGGCGTGGCACGTCAACAAAATCGGCGACCCGCGTGAACGGTCGAGGCATCGCCATCGGTTGGCAGGCACACGCGGTTGGCAGGTGGCGGACGGACGGTCCACCGGGTGTACGGATCGTGCTCGCGACGCATCCGGCCCCCGTCGGCCGGGAAGCAGCCCGCCACAATGCGGGAGGCGCGGCAGGTCGGGCCAACGATGCGCCGCGGGGCTCCACGGGGCTTCCTGCTGGTGGAACCCTGGCGTCGTCGGAGGGCGCTTGGCGGGCGCAACCATGACGACTTCAAGGCGGGCCCGAAAGGTCGCGGCGACCCGGGGGTGGGCCACCGCGACCCCGGGGGCTCAGAGCTCGTTCTCGTAGAGCGCCACCGCCTCCTTCAGCGCGGCGACCAGCACCGTGGTGTCCCGCGACATCGCGTCCAGCGCGGCGGCATCCGGCACCGCGTCGCCGGCGAGGGGGGCGAGGTGGCCGCGCATCGCCTGCCACCTGGCCGCCACCTCCACGAGCTGGGCCGCGAGGGCCGGGTCCTGCGGCGCGCGAATGCCCAGCATCGGCATCCCCTCGACAAGCGCGGCATGGGTGGTCTCGAACAGGCCGATCAGTTCACCGGTCTTGGCACGCATCGCCTCGACCTCGATCCCCGCACTGATCAGGCAGGCACCCTTGGCGAGCTGCTGGGCGATGGTCTCCTGGCGCACGGCGAACCTGGTCGCGACCAGCACGTGCAGCGGCACGACGCTGCCGCCATACTCGGTCTGCAGCGAGGCGACGAGGGCGTCGACCGCGTCGAGCAGCACCGCGTCGCGGCTGGCCAGTTCGGTCACCATCTCGCGGGTCACCGGCCCGCCGGTCAGCACCGCGTCGGCACGGTCGCGGAACGGCAGCCAGAGCGCCCGGGCGTCGCGCAGCTCCTCGATCACGCTGCCGTGGCGCTCGGGCCCGACGCCGAGCTGCGCGCTGCCGGACTGCAGGCCGACCAGCACCTCGGTGAACAGCCGGGTGTCGCGCCGGATCATCTCGGCGTGACGTTCGGTATCCACGCCGCGATGGACCATGCAGGCCGCCTTGACGATGTCCTCGACGATCATCCCTTCCTCGGCGGCGAGGGCGATGCGACGCTCGGCCTCCTTGGCGCCACCGAGACCCACGGCGGCTGCCGTGGCGGGCACAGCGACCACGCAGGCAACTACACACAGTTTTACTATTCCAGATTTCACGAACATTCTGATCTCCTTATAATTGGCGGGGCGTGACTATGAAGAGAACAGAAAAACCCGCGCGTCCGGCGACGCAATAAAGGCGAAAGCCGGGCCACAGGTGACCCGGCTTCCAGCAGATGGAATGTACCCGGTCAAAACCGGGCGGCCGCTCACTCGGCCGCGGCGCGGGCCCCCTGCAGCCAGCCCCAGACGCGCAGCGGCGTGGCCGGCATGTCGACATGGCGGATGCCCTGGTCCCAGAGCGCGTCGAGCAGGCCGTTGACCACCGCCGCACAGGCACCGACGGTTCCGGCCTCGCCACAGCCCTTCATGCCGATGTCGTTGGCGGTCGAGGGCACGCCGCGGTGGTGGAACGGCATGTAGGGCACGTCGGCGGCCCGCGGCATCGCATAGTCCATGAAGGTCGCGGTCAGCAGCTGGCCGTCGCTGTCATAGACCACGTGCTCGGCCAGCGCCTGGCCGATGCCCTGGACGACGCCGCCATGCACCTGCCCCTCGGCCAGCATCGGGTTCATCAGCCGGCCGAAGTCGTCGACGACGCAGTAGCGCACGACCTGGGCGTGGCCCGTGTCGGCATCGACCTCGATCTCGGCGATGTGGCAGCCGTTGGGAAAGCTGCGGCCGGGGACCTCGGTGCGGGTGCGCTGGCTGAGGAACTCGGTGCGGCCCTCGCGGCGCGCCTTCCCGGCCAGGTCCATCAGCGTCACCGACCTGTCGGTGCCCGCGACGCGCCACGCGCCCTCGGTGAATTCGAGATCGGCCGAGGCCGCCTCGAGCTCCTCCTCGGCCAGCGTCTTCATCTTGGCAACCAGGTCGTCGGCCGCGCCGTTGACCGCGGTGCCCTGCATGGTGACCGAGCGCGAGCCGCCCGTGCCGCCGCCGGTGGCGATGCGGTCGCTGTCGCCCTGCACCAGGCGGATCTTCTCGAACGGGATGCCGGCACGCTCGTGCAGGAACTGGGGGAACACCGTCTCGTGGCCCTGGCCGTTGGACTGGGTGCCGACCATCAGGTCGACCATCCCGTCCTCGGCAAAGGCGATCTCGGCATGCTCGTCCTGCGCGCCGAGGATCGACTCGATATAGTAGCAGAGGCCCCGGCCCCGCAGCTTGCCGCGCGCCAGGCTCTCGGCGCGGCGTGCCTCGAAGCCGGCCCAGTCGGCCTCATCCAGCGCCGCACGCAGCACCATGTCGAAATCGCCGACATCGTAGGTCTCGCCCGCGACCGTGCTGTAGGGGAACTGGTCGGGCTTGATGAAGTTGATGCGCCGAAGCTCGAGCGCATCGACCTCCAGCACCCGCGCCGCCTTGTCCATCAGCCGCTCGAGCTGGTACTGCGCCTCGGGCCGTCCCGCGCCGCGATAGGCATCGACGGGCGTGGTGTTGGTGAAGCAGCCCTTCACGCCGTACCAGGCGGTCTTGATGTCGTAGACGCCGGTCAGCACGCGGCTCGCCAGCTCGGACGCCATGTAGGCACCGAAGGTCGAGAGATAGGCGCCGAGGTTCGAGATGACCTCGATCTTGAGGCCGGTGATCCGGTTCTCGGCATCGAAGCCCGCGACCATCTTGGTCACGTGATCGCGGCCCATCAGGTCGGCCATGATGCTCTCGGTCCGCTCGCCGATCCACTTGACCGGCCGGCCGAGCCGGCGCGCTGCCTCGGCCGCGCAGAAGTATTCGGGGTAGTTGAAGGCCTTCATGCCGAAGCCGCCGCCGACATCGGGCGTCAGCACGTGGACCTGGCTCTCCTCCAGCTTCATCAGCTTGACGAGGTCGTTCTTCAGGTCCCAGACGCCCTGGCCGTTGTAGTGCGCCGTCAGCCGCGCGCCGTCCCAGGTGCAGACGATGCCGCGCGTCTCCATCGGATTGGCGACGACGCGGTTGTTGACGAGCTCCAGCTCGACGGTGCGGTGCGCGGCCGCGATGGCCGCCTCGGTCGCCGCCTCGTCGCCAAGGCCCCAGTCGTAGCCGAGGTTGCCGGGCGCGTCCTCGTGCAGGAGCGGCTGGCCGGGCTCCAGCGCCACGGCGGTGTCGACGACGCAGTCGAGCGTGTCGTACTCGACCTCGATCAGCTCGGCCGCGTCCTTGGCGATGGCGACCGTGTCCGCGACGACGCAGGCCACCGGCTCGCCCACATGGCGCACGCGCCCCACGGCCAGCACCGGCCGGCGCGGCCGGGGCGACATCGTGCCGTCGCGGTTCTCGATCGGCGAGGCGGGCATGTCGTTCTCGATCGTCCGGTCGAGATCGGCGCCCGTCAGAACCAGGTGGACGCCCGGCAGCGCCTTTGCCGCCTCGGTGTCGATCGAGACGATGTCGCCATGGCCGACCGGCGCGCGCAGCATCACCGCGCGCAGCATGCCCGGCAGGCTCATGTCCTCGATGTAGCGGCCGGCGCCGGTCAGGAAGCGGTTGTCCTCGACGCGACGGACGGGCTGGCTGGTGGCGAACTTGCTCATGTCGGCGACCCCTCGGCTGGTTTTGGCACACATAGCCGGCATTGCGCGGTCGGGCACCCCTGCTGCGACACCGCGGGCGCCACCCGCGACAGCGCTGCACCAACGGCGGGCGCGGGAGCGGGCGATATGCGGTATCATGGGCGCCCCCATCGCTGACCGGCCGAGGAGACCGCCATGCCCACGATCGCCCACGATGCCGAGCTGCAGACGGTGCTGACGACCTTCGAGGTCAATCCCGGCACCTGCGACGACCTCCTGGACGAACTGGGCCGCGCCTATGCCGAGTTCATCAGCCGCCAGCCGGGCTTCATCGCCGCGGCACTGCATGTGAACGACGCCCGCACCCGCATCGCCAACTACTCGCAATGGCGGAAACGCGAGGACTTCCTCGCGATGCTCCGCAGCGGGGAGATGCGCGAGCGCAACCGCCGCTTCGCCGCCCTATGCCGCAGTTTCGAGCCGGTGATGTACGACGTCGCCCGGACGTTCGACGGTTAAGCCTTAAGTAGAGACGCAGCATACACCACAACCAGGGCACCATCGACGGCGGCGCGATGCTGGTGGCCGAGCTCTGGTCGCGCGAAACGGCGGCGGGTGTCAGCGTCCGCCCGGCCGATGCCAGTACGCGGCTGGCGAAGGCGAGCTTCAACGCCGGCGACGCGGGCGACGTGAGCGGGGCGCAGGCCTTCAGGGCGATCACGCCGCTCGATCTGGCCATCGGCGCCTACACGATCGTCGCCTATGGCTACGGGCCGAGCGAGCAGAACGGCAACAACGGCCTCGGCGCGATCACCCAGACGCTGAACGACGGCGGCGGGCTGATCGCCTTCGTCGGCACGGCGCGCTTCTCGCCTGCCTCGACCAACGGGACGACGATCGGGGACACCGCCGATGGCGGGCCGGCGGCGCGCTACCTGGCCGGCAGCTTCGAGTTCGCCGCCACGACCACGCCGCCGATCCCGGTGCCGGCGGCGTTGCCGCTGCTGCTTGTCGCCCTCGCCGGGATGGCGACGCTGCGCGCCCGACGCTGACACCGCAACGGGGGTGAGATGCGGGGCGGGCCCGTCGCCCGCCCCCGGTCTCAGTGCACCGTCGCGCTCTCGCCCTTGGCGGCCGCGGCGGCGCGGTCGCCGAAGACCAGGCCGTCATCGGCGGCCGAGACCGCCAGGCTCTCGCCGTCGCGGAGCTGACCGCCGAGCAGCAGTTCGGCCAGCGGGTCCTGCAGCGCCTTCTGGATCACGCGCTTGAGCGGGCGGGCGCCGTAGACCGGGTCGTAGCCCTTCTCGGCCAGCCAGCCGCGCGCCGCCTCGTCCAGCGTGAGCGCGATCTTGCGATCGGCCAGCCGGCGCTCCAGCAGGGCGAGCTGCAGCTCGACGATCCGGCCCATATGCGCACGGCCCAGCCGGTCGAACAGCACGATCTCGTCCAGCCGGTTCAGGAACTCCGGCCGGAAGGCGGCGCGCACCACCTCCATCACCTGCGGCTCGGCCGCCCGTGCGGGCGCGCCCTCGGGCAGCGAGGACAGGTGTTCGGAGCCGAGGTTCGAGGTCAGGATGATGATGGTGTTGCGGAAGTCGACCGTGCGGCCCTGGCCGTCGGTCAACCGCCCCTCGTCGAGGACCTGGAGCAGCACGTTGAAGACCTCCGGATGCGCCTTCTCGACCTCGTCGAACAGGACGACCTGGTAGGGACGCCGGCGCACCGCCTCGGTCAGCGCGCCGCCCTCGTCGTAGCCGACATAGCCCGGGGGCGCACCGATCAGCCGCGAGACCGCGTGCTTCTCCATGTACTCGGACATGTCGATGCGGACCATCGCCTGGTCGTCGTCGAACAGGAACTCGGCCAGCGCCTTGGTGAGCTCGGTCTTGCCGACGCCGGTGGGGCCGAGGAACAGGAACGAGCCCATCGGCCGGCGCGGGTCCGACAGCCCGGCGCGGGCGCGGCGCACGGCGTTGGAGACGGCGGCGACCGCAGCCTCCTGGCCGACGACGCGACCGGCGATCTCCTCCTCCATGCGGAGGAGCTTCTCGCGCTCGCCCTCCAGCATCTTGTCGACGGGGATGCCGGTCCAGCGGCTGACGACGCCGGCGACATGCTCGGGTGCGACGGCCTCCTCGACGAGGACGCCGTGCTGCTCGGCAGCCTCCGCCTCGGCCAGCTGCTTCTCGAGGCCGGGGATGATGCCGTAGCTGATCTCGCCAGCGCGGGCGAGGTCGCCCTGGCGCTTGGCGATCTCGAGCCGGCCGCGGGCCTCGTCGAGCTGCTCCTTCAGGACGCGGGCGGCACCGAGCTTGGAGCGCTCGGCCTCCCAGCGGGCGGTCAGCGCCGCGCTCTCCTCCTCCAGCGCCGCGAGATCGGCGCGGAGCTTCTCCAGCCGCTCGCGCGAGGCGTCGTCGGTCTCCTTCTCCAGCGCCATCGCCTCGATCTGCTTTTGCAGGATGTCGCGGTCGAGGGCGTCGAGCTCCTCGGGTTTCGAATCGACCTCCATGCGCAGCCGCGAGGCGGCCTCGTCCATCAGGTCGATCGCCTTGTCCGGCAGGAACCGGTCGGTGATGTAGCGGTTGGAGAGCTGGGCTGCCGCCACCAGCGCGGCATCGGTGATGCGCACGCCGTGGTGGACCTCGTACTTCTCCTTGATGCCGCGAAGGATCGAGATCGTGTCCTCCTCGGTCGGCTCGGTCACGAAGACGGGCTGGAAGCGGCGGGCAAGCGCGGCGTCCTTCTCGACATGCTTGCGGTACTCGTCGAGCGTGGTGGCGCCGACGCAGTGCAGTTCACCGCGGGCGAGGGCGGGCTTCAGCAGGTTGGACGCGTCCATCGCGCCGTCGGCCTTGCCGGCGCCGACGAGGGTGTGCATCTCGTCGATGAAGAGCACGACGGCCCCCGCGGCGGCCTGGATCTCGGAGAGGACGGATTTCAGCCGCTCCTCGAACTCGCCGCGATACTTCGCGCCGGCGATCAGGCTGCCCATGTCGAGCGCCATCAGCTGCTTGTCCCTGAGCGATTCGGGCACGTCGCCGTTGACGATGCGGATCGCCAGGCCCTCGGCGATGGCGGTCTTGCCGACGCCGGGCTCGCCGATCAGGACGGGGTTGTTCTTGGTGCGCCGGCTGAGGACCTGGATCGTGCGGCGGATCTCCTCGTCACGGCCGATCACGGGGTCGATCCTGCCCTCGCGCGCGGCCTCGGTCAGGTCGCGGGCATAGCGCCTCAGCGCCTCGTACTGGTCCTCGGCGCCCTGGCTGTCGGCGGTGCGGCCCTTGCGGAGATCCGCGATCGCGCGCTCGAGCCCCTGCGCGGTGACGCCGGCGCCGGTGAGGATCTTCGCGGCCTGGGTGCCCTTGGCGAGGGTCAGCGCGGTCAGCAG
This sequence comes from Pseudomonadota bacterium, assembly GCA_039820865.1. Classification (GTDB taxonomy): domain Bacteria; phylum Pseudomonadota; class Alphaproteobacteria; order Rhodobacterales; family Rhodobacteraceae; genus Thermohalobaculum. The sequence continues at coordinate 5,482 of JBCBPG010000049.1, read as the reverse complement.
CCGTTCGACCGTGACGACGCTGTCGCCGGCCTTGCGGGCAAGCTGTCCGGCCTCGTCCAGCACGCGCGCGAGCGCCTGGTCCATGTAGACCTGCCCGTCGCCGCCCGTGACCCTGGGAATGCGCGCGACGGCCTCGGCCGCCTCGGCGGTGATGCGGCCGGCATCGCCGCCGGCGCCCGCGATCAGGCCCGGCACCAGGCCGGTATCGTCCTCGGTCAGCGCGGCGAGCAGGTGCTCGGTGGTCAGCCGCTGGTGGTTCTCCCGCATCGCGGCGGTCTGAGCATGCTGCACGAAACCGCGCACGCGGTCGGTGAAACTCGACAGGTCCATGGTCTTCTCCCAAAGCGCGACCGGTTGGGCCCGTTCCGGCACCCGTCCGACCGCCTTGTCCGGAGCGGGCCACTATCGCCCGCCCGCCTCATGTGGTGTTCCTGCAACGGTGTCGCAAGCGGTCCGCCAATGGCCGGTGGGCCTGCACGCGTCCCCCGCCCGTGCTGGGTCCTGCCCAACACAGCCCCGGGAAGTGCCCCCGAAGGCTATCGTCCGCGCCGTGATGATCGCTGCTCTCGCCTGTCTCGCCCCTGCCGTCTCGGTCGGCGAGACCGCCTGTCACGATGGTGCCTGCTGCGCGGCGAGGCCGGAGCCGCCGTCTTCGCGCCACATCGAACGCCCTGGGTTGCGGTCCTGCCGTCCGGCCACGCGCGGACCCCGCACCGGCTGGCGGGCGCCCGGTCAGAGGCTCGCGCCGCCGCTGCACGACGCCGATGCACGAAGCCCGGTTCCGCACCACGGCGGCGGTAGTGCCGGACCCCGGCCCCCCCACCCAGCCCGCCCCCCGTGGCACCCGCGGCATCATCCTTGGGCACGCTGCCTGGGCGACCTGGCTGAGCGCCCCGAAGGCGACCACTGCTGCCGCCGGACGGCAGAGCGTGCCGATATGCAGAATCTGACGTAAGGGAAGCGTCACACGCAGAGCGCGAGGATGTTTCAGGGCGAAAAAAGTCTTCGCTCACAAGGCGAATCGTGGCTAGAAGGTGGTGTGCATCGTTCCGCGTTAGGACAGGTGTACGGATGGCGCTGGATGCGCCTCAGACGTGTGTCGTTATGTTGACGTGCCGTGTTGTCCGCTGTCAGGCGGTGGCCGGTTTGTTGCGTGACCCCCTGTCCAACATCTGACGGAGGTCGCCCTTCATGTTCACTGACGAGAACGGTCGTAGACATATCAGCCCCGCCCTGCCCCCGATCCTCGCGATGGTCGCGATCGTGTCGGTGGCGCTTGGCATTCGGGTCCTCATCGGCGTCTGACGGCGATGCGACCGGCGCCGCGCCGGGCCGTCGCCGTTGCAATCGGCCGCACGACTTGGCAGGGCGGGCGCAAGCCACGGGATCCTGCCATGCCGATATCCTCTACCGCCCCAGCCTCACGCCCGATCGACGAGCGTCTGATCGTGGCACTCGACGTGGCGAGCGCACCCGAGGGCGAGGCACTGGCCGCTCGGCTGGCCGACGACGTAGCCTTCTTCAAGATCGGTCTGGGCATGCTGACGGGCGGTGGCCTGGCGCTGGCGAACGAGCTCAAGGCCGCTGGCAAGCGTGTCTTCCTCGACATGAAGCTGTTCGATATCGGCAACACGGTGGCCACGGCGGTGCGCGGCCTGGTGCGCTTCGAGATCGACTTCCTGACCGTCCACGGTGACCCGCATGTCGTGCGCGCCGCCGTGGCGGCGCGGGGCGACGCGCCCACGCGGATCCTGGCGGTGACGGTGCTGACCTCGCTGGACCGCGGCGACCTGGACGAGATGATGATCGCAGACGGTACCGTGGGCGCCGTGACGGTCGAGCGCGCGCGCCGGGCGCTGGCCGCCGGCGCCGACGGCGTGATCGCGAGCCCCCACGAGGCCGCGGCGATCCGCGCCCTGCCCGAGGCCGCCGGCCGGCTGATCGTGACCCCCGGCGTGCGCCCGGCCGGCAGCGATGCGGGCGACCAGAAGCGAATCGCCACCCCCGCCGCAGCCATCGCCGCCGGTGCCGATCACGTCGTCGTCGGCCGCCCCGTCAACGCCGCCGCCGACCCCGCCGCCGCAGCCGCCGCCATCCTCGCCGAGATAAGAGGCAACTGACCCCGCGGTTCGTTGCGAAAGCGACCGAGGCCTCGCCCCCTCCCGCGTCATCGTGGCCCCGGGCCGGTTACCGTGACGCGAACGCTGATGCATCCAGGGACGCAACGCGATGTTCATCCTGGCGGGCCCATACTGACGCGGGAGGGGGCGCGACCACGTTCCGTCCGCCGGGCGGAGGCTGTAGCCTGCTGGCGAGCCGCCACAGCCGAGCATCCCATGCCCGCCCTCTGTCGAGACTGCCTGACATGGCACGATGCACCTGCCGAGCCCCCCCGGCGCTGCTCGGCCTGCGGCAGCGCGCGCATGCTCGCCCATCCCGAACTCGCCACGCTCAGCCTCGCGCATATCGACTGTGACGCCTTCTACGCCTCGGTCGAGAAGCGCGAGGATCCGGGCCTGGCCGATCGCGCGGTGATCGTGGGCGGGGGCGCGCGGGGTGTCGTGACCACCTGCTGCTACATCGCGCGCATCTCGGGCGTGCGTTCGGCCATGCCGATGTTCCAGGCGCTCAAGCGCTGTCCCGACGCCGTGGTGCTGAAGCCGCGCATGGGGCTCTATGCCGAGGTCGGGCGCGAGATCCGGCGGCGCATGGAGACGCTGACGCCGCTGGTCGAGCCGCTGTCGCTGGACGAGGCCTTTCTCGACCTCTCGGGGACGGAGCGGCTGCTGGGCGCGCCACCGGCGCTGTCGCTCGCACGGCTGGCCCGCGAGATCGAGCGCGATCTGGGGCTTACCGTATCGGTCGGGCTCTCCTGCACGAAGTCGCTCGCCAAGACGGCGTCCGAGGAGGACAAGCCGCGCGGCTTCGCCGTGATCGGCCGGGCCGAGGCGGCGGCCGTGCTCGCCCCGCGCCCGGTGAGGGCGATCTGGGGCGTGGGCGCGCGCATGGCCGAGCGGCTGGAGGCCGACGGCTTCCGCACCCATGCCGACATCGCCACTGCCGAGGACGCCGCCCTCGTGGCGCGCTACGGCTCGACGGGGCTCAGGCTGAAGGCGCTGGCCCAGGGGCGCGACACGCGGCCGGTGGTCGCGGGGGGCGTGACCAAGAGCATCTCGGCCGAGACGACCTTCGAGGCCGATACTGCCGACCCTGCGGTGCTGGAGGGTCATCTCTGGCGTCTCGCCGTGCGCACGACCGATCGGGCCAAGGCCAAGGGGCTTGTGGGCGGCTCGGTGACGCTCAAACTCAAGACGGCGCGGTTCCGCGCCATCAGCCGGCAGACCACGCTCGGCGACCCTGCGGCCAGCGCCGGCATTCTCTACGAGGCGGGCGCGCTCCTGCTTGGCCGGGTGATCGGCCAGGGACCGTTCCGGCTGATCGGGATCGGGCTTTCGCGGCTCTCGCCGGCAGAGGGCGACACGGCGGGCGAGGGCGGCGGTCTCGATCTCGACGGACGCGGCGCCATGCTGAGGGCGGAGGCCGCGACCGACCGGATCCGCCAGCGCTACGGCGGCGACTCGATCATCAGGGGCCGGGCGCTGCGTTGAGCGGCAGGGCTGCCGACGCAATGGGCAGCTGTTTCGGGGATGCCGCATCTGCGGGTTCGCCCGTGCTACTGACCCGAGTTTTCTGTCCCGTTCGCAGACGCACCCTTGCCATTGCTGCACCGCACACATAACTTCACGGGCGTGGCACTTCGGTGTCATCGCCCTTCCTGGGCGTTTCCTCCCTTAAACTTGGCCGGGGCAACCCGGCCATTTTTTTTGTCATGAATTCAAGCGTTAAGCGTTTCTGATCGAAACGATGCTGCGCAGCATGGACGCAGCATGACAGCCTGCAGCGCCTCTTGCGGGAGGGACCTGGGGCGCGGGAGGGATCGGGCGCGGGAGGGATCGGGGGCGGGGCGTTCCTACTCCGCCGCCAGCGCCGGAAAACCCGTCGCCGCGACGAGGTCGGCGATCACCCGGTCGAGCCGCGCCTTGACCTCGTCGAAGACCGCCAGCGGCTCGAGCGTCAGCGGATCGAGGTAGAGCGCGCGGTTGATCTCGATCTGCACCGCCTCGAACCCGCGCGAGGGGCGGCCGTAACGCTGGGTGATGTAGCCGCCGGCGAAGGGCGCATTGCGCGCGACCAGGAAGCCGGCGCGCTCGAAGGCCGCCTGTGCCTCCGCCACGGTGGCGCGGCTGGCCGAGGCGCCGAAGCGGTCACCGAGAACGATGTCGGGGCTGCGCCCGCGCACGCGCGGCGCGGCGCGCAGCGCCTCGACCGGCATCGAGTGACAGTCGAACAGCACCGCATGACCATGGACGCGCCGCGCCTCGCGCAGGAGCCGGTCGAGCGCGCCGTGATAGGGTGCGTGGAAGGCCGCGATGCGCGCCCGCGCCTCGGCAAGCGGGATCTTGCCGTCGTAGATCGCCGCGCCCTCGGCCACCACGCGGGGAACGACGCCGAGGCCGGCGGCGACGCGCTGGTTGAGGCCCTGGACCTCGGCCCCCTCGATCAGGGCGGGATCGAGTTCGGACGGCGCGCGATTGAGATCGAGCCAGGCCCGCGGCAGTCGCGCGGCGATCAGCGTGGCGCCGAACGTGGGGGCGGCCGCCACCAGGCGATCGACCAGCGCATCCTCCGAGGCGCGCAGGCTGTGGCGGTCGAGACGGGACGCCGCGACAAACGCCTCCGGATAGGCCGAGCCGCTGTGGGGCGAGCTGAAGACCACGGAGGAGGCCGGACCCCGCGAGAGGGTGATGACGAACGGTTTCTCGCCCATGCCCCTCATCTAAACCGAATTGCCACCCAGTCCCCGACTATTCCGGGAAATGATGGTCGGTTGCAAGACGAGGCCATCCGAGCGCCGCCGCTGCGGCATGCTCAGCGCGCGCATCGTTGACAGGGGCGCGCCGCTCGCTTATCGCCACGCCGGCAGCGGGACGCCGGCGATCGATGCCGGGACTCACCCGCAGCGGGCGTTGGCGTTGCACCGCCGGCGCGGGGCCCGACAGGTCCAGGGGCGATTAGCTCAGCGGTAGAGCGTCTCGTTGACATCGAGAAGGTCACTAGTTCGATCCTAGTATCGCCCACCACCCCTGCCCTCCCCCGCGCCGCCCAGGTCCGCCAGCGCCAGAGGGTGGTCCTCCCTCCGCCGACCAACGCGCCCCTGCGCCCGCGCCCTCCCACGACATCATGGGCGCGATCCGGTGACCGTTCCCCGAACGCTCACGCCTGCGAGACGCACCTGGCCCCGATCCACGTTCGCGAACCGTTCAGCGATTCGGGCCCAACCTGACGTGGGAGGGCGCGCGCATGGGCGGTCGCGGAAAAGGAACTGGCTGACATCCCGCCGGTGCTTATGTTGAGGCACGAGGGGCGGTGAAGGTCCGCCCGATGGAGGGAGGGCCATGATGACCGGACCGCTGGCGGGGTT